>DATGJS010000072.1:0-4242 GCA_035295025.1 Bradyrhizobium sp. | reverse complement strand
CCTATCTTGTCGGATAAATTGCCAACCCAGGGAATCACGAGCACGGCGGCAATATTGCCGAGCACGGGAATCCAGAGATAGACCTCCGGCCTAAACCCGATTCCGTAAGCCGGCTGCACCGCGAAGGCCGCGCCAAAGATCGTCGCCACCACGGGAACGACGTTCATGAGAGCCATGCAAACCACGCGCAACATATCCGCCCAACTGGCCCTGAAGGCTTGAATGACAGGCGCCTTGGGCACAGCGCCTTGCTCGCTTTCCCTGGCAAAGGCCGGCGTCTCCTCGACCTCCCGTCTAATGAGATAGGCGGCGACAACGACAAAGAAGCTCAGCAAAAATGGAATGCGCCATCCCCAAGCGCTGAAATCTTCCTTTGGCATGTAAGCGGCGATCGGGAGGAATACGGCCGCGGCGAGAATTTGCCCGGCTTGCACTCCCTGCAACGTAAAGCTCGCGAAAAATCCTCGCCTGCCGAAAGGCGCGTGCTCAAGCACCATGGAACTTGCGCCGGAGATTTCCCCGGCAACCGCGAAGCCTTGCGCCAGCCGCAACACGACAAGAAGGATCGGGGCCCCTATTCCGATTTGCTGATAGGTCGGAAGCAAGCCGACGAGCATGGTCGAGCAGCCCATCAAAAACAGGCAAAGCACCAGAACGCTTTTGCGTCCATGCGTATCGCCCCAATGGCCGAGCACGAACGCGCCGATCGGCCGCGCTACGTAACCAACGCCATAGGTCGCCAATGAGGCCACAATCGCGACCGTTGGATTTTGCGACGGGAAAAATATCTGCGGAAAGACCAGGGAGGCCGCGGTCGCATAGATGAAAAAGTCGTAATATTCGAGCGCCGATCCGATCCAGCCGCTCGCCGCCGCGATTTTCGATTGACGCAAAATCCCCCCGCTTTTGCCTGGCGTCATCTTTTAACCTCCCAATGATCGTCAAAAGCCGCTTGCGCGGCGTTTTCTTGGAACAAAACATATCGTCAAGCGGAGAGAAGACAATCGTCTTTTGGCCCATCTTGGCCTCCCTTCTCTCTTGGTCGTGAGCAGGGGCAAAAAGGTTTAAATCACGAGCCGCGCACCATCGCTGCCCTTGATGGTGAGCGTCCGCACTGCGCCCGGCGCCTCACCGCGGACAGCAACCGGCAGGAAATGTTCCGTGCGTCCCTGCGTTGCGCTTTCGATCAGCACCTCGCGCGTTTGACCGATTTCCGCCTCGATCCGCTTTCGCAGCGCTGCCTCGCCCGCCACGCGCAAGCGCCGCGCGCGCTCTTTGATCAAGGCGCCTGCGACCTGCGGCATGCGGGAAGCCGGCGTGCTTGGGCGCGGCGAATAAGGAAACACATGCAGGAAGGTCAGCCCGCACTCCTCGATCAAATCGAGCGAACGGACAAACATTTCCTCCGTCTCGGTCGGAAAGCCCGCGATGATATCCGCACCCAACGCGATATCGGGCCGCCGCCGCCGCGCTTCCGCGCAGAAATCGATCGCCTGTCGGCGGGAATGCCGCCGCTTCATCCGCTTCAAAATCAAATCGTCGCCCGATTGCAGCGATAAATGCAGATGCGGCATCAACCGCTCGTCTTCGCCGAGCAGATCGAGCAGATCGCGATCGACCTCGATCGAATCGACCGAAGAAATCCGCAAGCGCTTGAGCTCGGGCACGTCGCGCAAAATCCGCCGCGCCAGTTGACCGAGTTTTGGGGCGCCGGGCAGATCCGCGCCATAGCTCGTCAAATCGACGCCCGTGAGCACGATTTCGGGATGACCGCGCGCAACCAGCGCGCGGATCTGATCGATGGCCGCCGCAAGCGGCACCGAGCGCGAATGGCCGCGGCCGAAGGGGATGATGCAGAAGGTGCAACGGTGATCGCAGCCGTTCTGCACCTGCACGAAAGCGCGCGGCAGGCCTGTCTTGAATCCTTCCAAACGATGCGGCGTCATTTGGCGGACCGACATGATGTCGGTGACCGCGATCTTGCCGCCGGCCTCGATGCCGCATACAGCCCCCTCGAACGCCGCGCGCGCTTTTCGCCAGGCCTCGCTTCGCATTTTGTCGTCATTGCCGACGACGCGATCGACCTCTTTCATACCGGCAAACATTTCCGCTTGCGTTTGCGCCGCGCAGCCGGTGACGACGATGCGCGCAGAGGGCCGTTCGCGCTTCAGCGCCCGGATCGATTGCCGCGCTTGCGCCACCGCCTCATTGGTGACGGCGCAACTATTGATGACGATGGTATCGCTAAGCCCCGCGCGTTCGGCCTCAACCCGCATCACCTCGGATTCAAAGGCGTTGAGGCGGCAACCAAAGGTGACGATTTCGACGCTCATGGTCTTTCAAGCAACAGACGTAAATAGCGCCGGGTCGAAGCGGCCTTCATATTCGAAGGCCGCCATGCCCGTCATCAGGACATGATCGTCGCGCTCGCGCCATTCAATGGTGAGTTCACCGCCGGGAAGCGTGATCTGCACGCGGCGTTCGGCGCGCTTGAGCCGCGCGGCGGCCACCGCCGTGGCGCACGCCGCCGAACCGCAGGCCTTGGTGAGGCCGGCACCGCGCTCCCAGGTGCGGATCGTGATGTGGTCGCGGTCGGCGATATGGGCAAGCGTGATATTGGCGCGCTCGGGAAAGATCGGATGGTTTTCCAGAAGCGGACCGAAGCGGCCGAGGTCGTAGGTCTCGACGTCATCGACCCAGAAGATCGCATGCGGGTTGCCCATGCTGACGACCGAGGGCGTATGCAAGATCGGCGCGTCGATCGGGCCGATTTGCAGCTCGATGCCGCGGGTGTCACGAAACTCCTCCGCGAGCGGAATATCCTGCCAGCCGAATTTCGGCGCCCCCATATCGACCGTATAGAGGTCGCGGGAAGGCCCTTGCCAGCAATTCAACAGGCCCGCTCTGGTTTCAAACGTCGCCGTGCTCTCGCCGGAGGCCTCGAACACCAGCCGCGCCACGCAGCGCATGCCGTTGCCGCAGGCCCCGGCTTCCGAACCATCATTATTATAAATGCGGACGAAGGCTTCGCTCCCGGCCAGGCGCGGCGGCTGCAAGACCATCAGTTGATCGTAAGGAACCCCTTTGGGGGAAGCGACCGCCCGCGCGTCATCGGCCGTCACCGCGCCCGGCCGGTCGCGCAGATCGACCACGACGATCTCGTTGCCGATCCCGTTCATTTTCACAAAGCTATGGTTGGCAAGCGCGCTCATCGATCCTTTTATATGGCCATTGCCGGCGGATTGGCCAGAGAGTTGGCCAGTGTGGTGAATCTGTGTCGGTGGCCGTTACCAAGCAAAAAGCCGCCATGAATATCTGCGGCGGGACGAACGCCGAGCCATCGTGTTAGACAGAGTCGGTTCGTGTTTGCTTCGACTACCCGAAAGCCCGTGCTGAACAATTCGATGGAGCATACCTGATGAGCAGCGCCCGCCCTTTCCACCTTGCCATGGTCGCCTTGGTCTTGGTGGCTGCGATTTCACTGGCGTTTCTCCCCGCGCTGGCACAATCGCCGGCGAATGCCCCGCCCGCGGCGGCGCCCCCGACGATGTCCCCGACACCGAGCCCCACCCCACCGCCAGCCGAAACCAAATCGCCGGGGGATTTGCCCTCGACCGCTGCGCCGGCACCCACCCCGCCGCCGGCTCAGGCCCCAGACCCCTTTGGCGAGCAGATAACGCTCACCTCGAAAATGGTGGTCGTTACCAAGGGCGCGGCCAATTGGGATACGGCCTTCGACACCTTGATCGAATCCTTGAAGACGTTAGCGGTGGCGCTTGAAAAGCAGGGCATCAAAGCTTCCGGCAATTCATTGATCGTCTACACCTCCACCGACGACACCGGCTTCACTTATCTTGCGGAAATTCCGGTCGATCAGGAGCCGAAGGATCTGCCCAAGGCGATCAGCGTGGCCAAATCGCCCGAAGGCAAGGCGCTGAAATTCGTCCATCGCGGTTCTTACGAAAATATGGACAACACCTACGAGGCCATCACCAACCATCTCGACGACAAGAAACTCGAGGCCAAGGATACGTTCATCGAGGAATACATCACCGACCCCCTGAAAACGCGGGAGGACAGGCTGGTAATCAACGTCTATGTGCCGCTCAAATAGATCGCCGCGCCGATCGGCGCCGGGGCGAATAACATCGATTCTCGTGTCCCGGGCGCGGCGCATCACGAAGTGGTGCGACGCAGAACCGGGACCCATCTCGACGGTCAACTGGGCCCCGGCTCAGCAGC
>DATGJS010000071.1:0-13724 GCA_035295025.1 Bradyrhizobium sp. | reverse complement strand
GCCTTGCGAGGATTACAAGATCAACCCTGTCCTCGCCGATGCGCTCGATAAGATTTTTATCCTGCACGCCGATCACGAGCAGAACGCCTCGACTTCGACGGTGCGCATCGCCGGCTCCTCCGGCGCCAATCCGTTTGCGTGCATTGCCGCGGGGATTGCCTGCCTGTGGGGACCGGCCCATGGCGGTGCCAACGAGGCTGCGCTAGCGATGCTTTCCAGCATCGGCACGGTCGATAAAATTCCCGACTTCATCCGGAAGGTGAAGGACAAGAACAGCGAAGTCCGCTTGATGGGATTCGGACACCGGGTTTACAAGAATTACGATCCGCGCGCCAAAATCATGCAGAAGATGTGTCACGCCGTGCTCAAAGAGACCGGCCATGGCGACGATCCGATGCTGAAAGTGGCCTTGGAACTGGAGAAAATTGCGCTCAGCGACGAATATTTCATCAGCCGCAAGCTCTATCCGAACGTCGATTTCTATTCGGGCATCACGTTAAAGGCGATGGGCTTCCCAGTTTCGATGTTTACCGTGTTGTTCGCGGTCGCGCGTACCGTCGGCTGGATCAGCCAGTGGAGCGAAATGATCGAAGACCCGCAGCAAAAGATCGGCCGCCCACGGCAGCTTTATACTGGGGTAACGCGTCGCGATTACGTGCCGATGGACAAGCGGAAATAAGCAAAGAGCCCCGACATGAAGTCCCATCTCGGACCTCAGACTCGATGTCGGCATTTCAAATCAAGCCATCGCTCTTGATTGACGCAGTATCTTGAGTACGAGATCGGCGGCGCGAACGCTCGGCGTCTGGTCGCCGGTCGCCATGATAGCGTCGATGGTCGAAAAAGCGGCGAGCTGGCGTCGCCGCATCGACGCATCCAAAAGGATATCGCGCAGCGCCTCACATAATTTATCCGGCGTGCAATCCTCCTGCAAAAATTCCGGCACCACGTTCTCACCGAGGACGAGATTGGCCAAAATAACCGATTTCACGTTGATGGCGCGCCTGACGATCCAGGCTTCGATCGCTCCCACACGGTAGGCTGTCACCATTGGGACACCCGAAACGGCGAGTTCGAGCGTCACGGTGCCCGATTTCGCCAAGGCGGCGCTTGCGATCCGAAACGCCGCGCGCTTCTCCGATTCGCCGACCACAATGCGTGGCGGGGTTTTCCAATCTTTGAGGCAGCCTTGGACGACCTCCAGCAAATGCGGCATGGTCGGCAAAATCAATTCGAAGCGCATGCCTTCGGCCTGGAGCCGCTCCAGCGCCGAGCCAAAGACGGCCATATGATGACTGATTTCGCTGCGACGGCTGCCCGGCAAGACCAGGAGGACCGGCGGCGTTCCATTTCGACGCTTCTGTTCCGAGGCGTTTGGTCGGAGCGACCCAAGCTGCTCGATCAGGGGATGACCGACATAGCTACAGGGGGGCCCATTGAGGCGGCGGTACTCTTCGGGCTCAAAGGGCAACAGCGCCAAAACGTGATCGATATAGGCCCGCATGGCGCGCGCCCTTCCCGGCCGCCAGGCCCAGACGGTGGGCGAGACATAGTCGATAATCGGAATCGAGGGATCGCGGGCTCGAACCCGCCTGGCGACCCGATGGGTGAAATCGGGACTGTCAATGATAACAAGCATATCCGGCTTTGCGCGGATCACGGCGTTGGCCGTTTCCCGGATCAAGCGCAACAATTTCGGCAACTGCTTGATGACGGCGGAAAACCCGATGATCGACAATTCGGAAATCGGAAACTGTGATTGAAGCCCTTCACTTGCCATGGCAAGACCGCCGAGACCTTCGAAGCGAACCGCATCGCCCAGGCGCTGGCGAAGCACCTTCATCAGATGAGCGCCGAGCCGGTCACCCGACTCCTCCGTCGCGATCAGAAAGACCGTGCGCCCGACGGCACCATTTACCCGAGCGGACATCAGGCGCGCAGGCCCATCACAAAGAGACCGGCGGCGTCCGCGGTCTCGATCATCGCTTGCGGTTCAGCCACCACGATCGCGCCGGTCTCAACCGCCACACCCGCAAGCCCCGCGGCGGCGGCCTTCTCGACGGTTCGCCGTCCAATGGTCGGTAAATCGAAGCGTAAATCCTGCGTACTCTTGGGGGCTTTCACCAGAACGCCGCGGCCATTCTTGGCCCGAATGCGGCCCGAGGCGCGCAAGGTGGCAATACGCGTCAATAATTCGTCCGTACCCTCAATGCCCTCGACACCGACCACATGACCATCGATCACCACGACTGCCTGGCCGATGTCGAACGGACCAAGCGCACGCAACACCTCACGTCCCTTTTCGATGTCGGCCACGGCATCCCCGTCGGGTGCATTCCGTGTGGCGAATCCTTCCGGCATCAACAAATCGGGCGCGGCTTCCTTGAGGCCAACCAGTTGAAAGCCTTCTTGCTCAAAAAGACGGCCGATACCCGACAGCAAATGATCGTCCCCGCCGCGAAAGGCCGACCATACCCGGCCCATCACACGAATGGTTTTCCAGTCGAGCCGGATTTCCGACAGCGCAGGTCGCACCAGCGTTCCGATAAAGATGAGATTCGTGCAGTTTTCCGCCCGCAGCAACCGTATCGTCCGACCGAGTTGGCCGACCGTGATCCAATGATGGCGAAAGCGTTCCGCCGTTTCTCGGTCGCAAACCCCCTTGAGTGCGAAAATCACAGGCTCCAGGCCGCGCGCCTTCAACGATTGGGCAACCGCCAACGGCATGATTCCGCCTCCGGCGATTAAGCCGACCGGCGACGACATTTCCAAAGCCGTTACGGTCATGGCTTCGGCAACTCCAGCATCAATGTTTTTCTCGTTGATCGGGTGGAAGGCAAAGCGGCCGATGTTTGCCGTTATCGATGAAGGTCAGGATTTCCGCGATCGCCGGATCCTCGCTCGCCAGCGCGCGCACCACCTCCAGCCTTTCGGCAAAAACCCCCGATCCGTGAAACAGCTTGTGATAGAACATACGAATCTTGGCGAGCCGCTCGCGGGTGAACTTACGGCGTTTCATCCCGATAATATTGAGCCCGTCGAGAAAAGCGTATTGCCCGTTGACCAAACCGAAGGGAATGACATCGCCACGAACGCCGCAAACGCCCCCAACCATCACCTGCGGGCCAATGCGGGTGAACTGATGCACCGCGGACAAGCCGCCGAGATAAACGAAATCGCCGATCTCGCAATGCCCGCCCAACGTCGCCGAGGTGGCGAAAATAACGTCATTGCCGACAATGCAATCGTGCCCGACATGGCTGTTGTTCATGAAGAAGCCGCGATCGCCCACCCGCGTCAGGCCTCCCCCCTTCACTGTACCCAGATTCATCGTCACGCCTTCGCGAATCGTGCAGCCGGCGCCGATCTCCAAACGCGTCGGCTCACCGCGATAGCTGAAGTCCTGCGGCGCTCCCCCTAACACCGCAAACGGGGATATCACGCAATCCGCGCCGATCGAGGTATGTCCCATCACATGGACATGACTCACAAGCTTGCAGTTTTCTCCGATCACGACATCGGGCCCCACGATGCAAAAGGGACCAACCATGGTCCCTTTGCCGATCACGGCTCCACCTTCGACTCGCGCGGTTGGATCGATGGTGGTCATCGAAAGGACTCGTCTCGCATGCAGGGATTTCGCCGTAAAATCTCGATTTTTCAGTGGTTAGCGCGGGCCATCGGGACTGTCCAGTGACCTTCTCGCCAGAAGATGGCCGTCCGGAAGGAGACATTCCTTGCCGCGACTTTTCTTAATTCATCGTGCGTTGCACGAAGGCCGAACCTCCTGTGATCACACAGAGGTAGGAGTAGGTTTGCATATCACCTTCGGTTTCGACGTCGACATCGAGCATCATAGGCTTTGCTTGACCTTTCCAAGAGGCCAAAATCACCGGCGGCGCGGCTCGCGTGCGCGATCTCTTCACGACCAGCCCGTTGATCCGCCGCAACGCCTCGGTTGCCGAAGAGATGCAGGTCTTGCCCGCTTCCGCCCGGCCGTGCGCGCCGACCACCAACACAGCCGAAATAGCGAGCACCCTCAAAGCTTGCATCGGATGATCCAGACGTTGGTTTGAGGGATCAGTCGGCCAACATGGCGCCCACATCGGCCTCGGCGACGATCGTCCCATTGACCTTGGCGTCACCATGAAACCACCACATCGCCTTGCGCCTGGAGATGCTGCGCATGTGATACTCGATGGTGTCTCCGGGCAAAACAGGCTTACGGAATTTGCATTTATCGACGGTGAGAAAATAAACCGCGCCCGGCTTTTCGGTCTCCATCGCCTTGATCCCGATGACGCCGGCGGTTTGCGCCATGGCTTCGATCATCAGCACGCCTGGGTAGATCGGCCGTTCCGGAAAGTGACCGAGAAACACCGGCTCATTATAGGTGACGTTCTTGATACCAATTCCGCTGTGGTCGGAGCGAATATCAATCACCCGATCGATCAGCAGCATGGGGTAACGATGCGGCAGCGTCTTGAGGATATCGTTGATATCCAAGAGCGCATACTTGATCGATACCTCCTCCATTTTTCTGCCCTTCAGCCTTCGAACCCCCGGCGCTGACCCGGCCCGGCTATTTTTCCGAGACCGTCCATCGACCTCAGAACGAGGTGCCGCCGCCAAACTTGAATTGCTGCACGACGTCGTGGGGGCCCTTGGTAAGCGGAATCGCATAGTCGAAGCGGAGAGGACCGAATGGCGAGGTCCAGATCAGGCCCACACCGACTGAGCTGCGCACAACGTTTTGCGAGTCAAATTGCAATCCCAAGCACGTGCCTGAAGCGACCGGAAACCGCGGGCCGTTGTTCGTGGGCGGAATACAGCCGGGCGTATTGACTTCGCCCGTGAACGTCCAATCCGTGGGCCCCTTGTAATCGTAAAGCCCGCCGGCATCGGCATAGACCGCCCCCTTCAGACCTATTTCCTTGGGCAAGAACCAGAACGGCATCTGCAATTCCAACGAAGCGCCCCAATATTTCGTACCTCCCAGCGCATCCTGCGTACCGAAGGGATTGATATCGCGCGGACCGATGCCGTTCGGCGCGAAACCGCGTACCAGATTGGGGCCCATCTGGAACTGATCCAGCATGCGGATGGCATGGTCGCCGATCTGCGTCATGACGCCGCCTTGAAAATGAACCAGCCCGACAATGTCGGCCACCAGCGGGGTATAATATTTGAGATCGGCGGCCGATTTCAGATAGGTCACGTCGCCACCCACGCCGGCAAAATCCTGCCTGAAATCGATGAGCAGACCGTCCGTCGGGTTCTTGTTGTTATCCAGTGTGTTGTAGTCCAGCGAATAACCGACCGCCGACGTCAGCGTCGCGCCCGCCGCCAGTTCCTTGCGGACCGGTAGCGACGATTCGCCGTCGGAGTAACAAAACAGGCCTGTCCCAGACGGATCAACCAAATTCAATTGCGGGTTCGCCGCGACGAATGCCGGAGACGGATTGAAGGGCAATCCGTTGGCGCCGTTCTGAATGTTGTTACAATTGTCCAGATTGCTCGGCAATGAAACGGTTTGCTGATAGATCGAATAACGTAGCTGCAAGCTCAAATCTTCCCGCAGCGTCAACCCGATCCTCGGACTGAACCCGACGGTTTTGGTGCCATACGAAATAAACGAGTTGGGAAGCTGCTCGCGATAGTAGGCATCAAGTCCGAGCGCGACGCGATAGTCGAGCAGATAGGGATCGACGAAGGAGAGCGCAACGCCGCGGGCGAACTGACCATAGGTGACGGCGGCCTTGCCGAAGAGACCTCGGCCCAGCAGGTTACGTTCGGAAATGCTGACCTCGGCGAGCGGACCGTCAATCGTCGAATAGCCGCCCGATACCGAGAAGTCGCCGGTCGATTTCTCCTCAAGCTCGACGTTAAGAATGACGCGATCGCTCGCTGAGCCAGGTTCCGTGGCGATTTTCACCGCCTTGAAGAAATCGAGATTCTTAAGCCGTCGCTCCGCCCGATCCACCAGCGCCCGGTTATAAGCGTCGCCCTCGGAAATATCGAATTCGCGGCGGATAACATAATCCCGTGTGCGGGTATTGCCGCGCACATTGATGCGTTCGACATAGGTGCGAGGTCCTTCGTCGATGGCATAGACGATCGAAACCGTATGCGATTCGAAGTTCCGATCGCCGCGGGGTTTGACGATGGCAAAAGCGAAACCGCGCCGCGAGGCCTCGATTTGCATTTCCTCGACCGACTTCTCCAGTGCTTCGGCATTATAAACAGAGCCAACACTGACGCGGGAGAGCCGGCTGAGCACGTTGCCATCCAGCGCCGGGATGCTCGATTGATAATTGACCGATGCCACCCGGTATTGCTGGCCTTCTTCGATCTTGAAGGTCACCAAAAAGCCCTTGTGCTGCGGATCGTACTCCGTCAACGCGGCAACGACCTGAACATCGGCAAAGCCGTGCTTGAGATAATAGCGGCGAATCAAATCGCGGTCGGCCTCGATCCGGTCCGGATCGTAAACATCGCTGCCGCCGAGAAAGCTCAGCACGTTCGATTCGCGCGTCTTGATCACGTCGCGCAGCCGCGAGGCCGAATAAGCCTGGTTGCCGACGAACTCGATCGAATTGATCCCGGTCTTGTTGCCCTCATTGATCGTGAAAACGAGGTCAACGCGATTATTCGGCTGTTCGATGATTTCGGGAACCACTGTCACGTCGTAGCGGCCTACATGGCGATAGATGTCAGCGATTCGCTGGGCGTCGGATTGCACCACCGGACGTGACAGCGTGCCGCGCGCCTTGGATTGCACTTCCGAGGCGAGTTGCTCGTCCTTGACCTTCTTGTTGCCTTCGAACGCAACCCGGTTGATCACGGGGTTTTCGATCACCGTCACGACAACCCGGCCGCCGGCTTGATTGATCTTCACATCCTGGAAAAGGCCGGTTTCAATCAGCCCCTTCAAACCATCATCGATATGCCCCTGATCGAGCCGACCCCCAGGGCCTGGCTTGAAATAGGAGCGAATGGTCGCCAACTCGACGCGGCGATTCCCCTCGACCTGGATTGAATCAACGGTCTGCGCTTGCGCCGGCGAGACGGCCAAACCGGCCGTCAATGTCATCGCAAGGGGCGTCGCCAACATGATCAGGGCGGCCAACAAGCCTCCCCGTACCCGCATTCCAACTTTCATGCGCAGCGCGCCCTTACATCCAGTTGCCGGCCCAAAGCCCTCAGAGCCGGCAAATCCCCATTCGTTAACCCGCTTGTAGCCAATTTTGCCAGGCGGGCAAACCTTATGTCGCAACGCAATTTCATTTTCATTCCAAGACGTTGCCCATCGGCCACGTCATAAAAAAGCCGCTTCACGATGCCGTCAGATGCAGAATGTCGTTATAGGTCGCAAACACCATCAGCATCAGCACCAATCCCAACCCGATTCGAGACCCCATTTCCTGAGCTCGCGGAGATAGCGGACGCCCCCTTGCGGCCTCCACCGAATAGAACAAAAGATGACCGCCATCCAGCAAAGGTACCGGAAAGAGGTTTAGCAATCCGATAGATACCGAAAGCGCCGCGCAAAGCTGCAACAGGAATTGAAAGCCGAGGCTTGCGGCCTGTCCGGAAAGCTGCGCGATCCGCAAGGGTCCCCCGAGATCCCCGGTGCTGCCCGCCCCGATAAACAGCGAGCCGATGAACTTGAAGGTGCTCTCGATGATGAACCAGACCTGCTCCACGCCGATCTTGAGCGATTCGAGATAACCAACCGGTGTGGTCCGGAGATCGCTCGGCTGGGCGTTATATTGGATGCCCAGCACCCCAATTTTGTGGCTGTTGCCAAACAGATCTTTCATTTCCTTAAGCGCCGGCACCGCCGATATCGTGATGACATCGCCGTCCCGTTTCACTTTGAAAACCAGCCGGGAGCCGGCGTTGGTCGATACGATCCGCTGCATATCGGCGAAACTTTCGATCGCCGTGCCATCGATCGAAAGCACGACATCGTCGACCTTGAAGCCCGCGGAAGCCGCCGCGCTATCGGCCTGAATCCCGTCAACCCTCGGCGTGGAACTCGGCTTTCCGAAATACAACGCCATTCCCGCGAAAATCACGATCGCCAGAAGGAAGTTGGCAATCGGGCCGGCCGCCACGATCGCCGCCCGAGGACCGACATTTTTGTGGTGGAAACTGTTGACGCGCTCTTCCTCGCTCATATCGCTCAGTATTTCAGGAGCCGGTGTCGAGGCTTCGCTGTCGTCGCCAAAAAACTTGACGTAGCCGCCGAGCGGAATCGCCGAAATCTTCCATCGCGTGCCGTGCCGGTCGTTAAAGCCGGCCAGTTCGGGGCCAAAGCCAAGCGAAAAGGTTAACACCTTGACCCCTGCCCAGCGGGCAATCAGGAAGTGACCAAGTTCGTGGAAGAAAACGACAATCGTTAAGACAAACAAAAAGGGAACGATGTATCCGATCAGCCCGTGACCTAAGGCATTGAAAATATTCTGAAAAAACTCAGACATCGGTTCCCCTTCCCCCGAAGCCAAAGGCTCCGTCCCCCAGACACTAGGATGCCTTTAAGGCAATTTGAGGCAATAGGGTGGCCGCCTTATTTCGTGCATTATGGTCAACGGCAATCGCATCATCGGCGGAGGTCAAGGGGGCCCGGTTTCCGGCCCGCCCCCAGGCTTCCAAGGTCGCTTCGACCAGCCGCGCGATCGCGCCAAATCGAATCTTTCCCGCAATAAACGCCGCGACCGCCACTTCGTTGGCCGCATTGTAGACCGTGGTTGCCCCATGGCCGATCCGCAATGCCTCATAGGCCAATCGAAGCCCGGGGAAGCGATCGAAATCGGGCGCCTCAAAGGTCAATTGCCCAATTTTGGCAAGATCGAGCTTGGCGGCCGGGCCGACGATTCGATCGGGCCATCCGAGACAATGGGCGATCGGTGTGCGCATGTCGGGAGCCCCCAATTGGGCCACGACCGAGCGATCGGAAAATTCGACCATGCCATGGATGATCGATTGCGGGTGAACCAGCACGTCGATCTCGTCGGGGGAAAGCGAAAACAGGTAGGAAGCCTCGATCACCTCGAGCCCCTTGTTCATCATCGACGCCGAGTCGATGGTGATTTTCTGTCCCATGCTCCAATTCGGGTGCTTCAAGGCTTGGGCCAAGGTCGCTTGCTCGATGTCGGCGCTCGACCAGGTTCGAAACGGGCCGCCTGAGGCGGTGATGATCACGCGCACAAGCTCCTCGCGATGACCCGAGCTTAGCGCTTGGAACAGCGCGTTATGTTCGGAATCGGCCGGCAGGATGCAAGCGCCGGCCTTGGCGGCGCGCTGCATGAAGAAATCGCCGGCGCAGACGAGGCATTCCTTGTTGGCCAAGGCTACCGTCGCGCCGCGATCGACGGCGGCCAGCGCCGGCTTTAAGCCCGCCGCGCCGCTCACCGCCGCCATCACCCAATCCGACGGACGGGCCGCCGCCTCGATGACCGCGCTGTCGCCCGCGCCGCATTCCGTCCGCGTGCCGGCGAGCGCTTCCTTCAGCTCAGTCAGCCGACCGGGGTCGGCCACCGCCACATAGCGGACGTCAAACTCTCGGGCGAGCTTGGCCAACGCCGGCACATTGCCCCGCGCCGTCAACGCCTCGACCTGATAGCGGTCGCGCGAAGCGCGCAACAAATCCATCGTGCTGTCGCCTATCGAGCCGGTGGCGCCCAACACGGTGACGGATCGAACGTCGCGGACGGCGGCTTTATTGTTACGCAAGGGAACAGCGCTCATGACATTCACCAAACCATAAGACCGCGGCCGACGCCATCCACGCCGCCGCGCCAAATGCCGAAAATCGCCGCCACGACGGCGGCGGCAACAAACCCATCGAGCCGATCCATCAACCCGCCATGTCCGGGAATGATGTGGCTGGAATCCTTGACGCCAAACCGGCGTTTAATGGCAGATTCGAACAGATCGCCAAGCTGGGAGACGATGGAAAGAATCGCCCCCAATAGCAAAAGGGGCGCGCTCTTTCCAAGATTGAGGGCGGCAAACGCTCCGGCAATGCAAAGGCTCGCCGCAAACCCGCCGATCGCGCCTGCCCAAGTCTTTTTCGGGCTGATCCGGACCCAAAGCTTGGGACCGCCGACCCAACGGCCGGCAAAATAACCGCCGATGTCGGTGACCCAGACAACCAACAGCACAAATATCAGCGCCGAAAACCCCCAAACGGCATCGAGCCGTAGAGCGATTGAGGCAAGAAACGCCGCCAGCGCGTAGAGAATACCGAGCACCGCCCAGAAGCGGCGGCCGGGACAAAGCAGAGCGAGGCCACCGATACAAAGCGAGATAAAGGCGAAAGCGTAAACTGCCGACACCCGTTCGGCTTCGATCCATCCGGCACCAAGAAGAATGAAAATTCCAGCCAGAACAGATCCCGTCGCGCGCGCGCCGACGATCGTCAGCCATTCCACATAAAGACCGATCGCCGCGAGGAATACAAAGGCCGCCCAAAGCCACCCGCCGATATAGGCGACAGCGATCGCAAGCGGCGCCAGCACGAGCGCGGCGAGGACGCGCAACAAGAGATTGCTCCCTTCTTGCCCGGTGGCATCAGCCGATGTGGTTTTGCTTGCGCTCACGATCCGGTTTTCGCGGCCAACCCGCCAAACCGGCGTTCGCGCCTGGCATATTCCGCGACCGCTTCCTCGAGCGCCGCCTTGTCGAAATCGGGCCAGTGGATCGGCACAAAAACCAACTCGCTATAGGCCGCCTGCCACATCAGAAAATTCGACAGCCTTTGCTCGCCGCTGGTGCGGATAATCAGATCGGGATCGGGAATTTCAGGCGCGTCGAGATAGCGGCCGAGCGCGTCGTCATCGATCGAGGAGGGATCGCGCTTTCCTTCCACCACTTCGACGGCGAGCCGCTGCGCGGCACGGGCGATCTCCTGACGCGATCCATAATTGAACGCGACCACGAGATGAAGGCGGTCATTGTCCCGCGTCAAATCCTCCGCCTCTTTCAAAAGCGCGCAAATGTCCGGCTCAAGTCCCTCGCGTTCGCCAATGACGCGGACACGGACGCCGTCGCGATGCAAGGTCGCCAGATCATTGCGAATGAAACGCCGCAACAATCCGAAAAGGTCGCCGATTTCGCTGGCTGGCCGCGACCAGTTTTCCGAGCTGAAGGAGAAAATCGTCAGATAGACGATGCCGAGTTCACCTGCGGCACGCACCACGTTGCGCAACGCCTCGACACCGCGGCGATGACCTTCCGCGCGCGGAAGCCCGCGTGCGGCGGCCCATCGCCCGTTCCCGTCCATGATGATCGCCACATGCGAAGGGCCCGTCCCTCGATCGGACCCTTGCGGCGCGGGCGCTGCGGCATTCGACATCGATCAATCCCTAGGCCAGATCTCAAAGAGCGGGAGTCTCAAGAGATCGCGCCTGATTAAAACGCTAAACGGTGAGGATTTCCTTTTCCTTGGCCGCGAGCAACTGATCGACCTCCGAAATCGTGCCGTCGGTCGCTTTCTGGACGTCATTGGCCAAGCGTTCTTGATCGTCTTCGGATATTTCGTGATTTTTCTCGAGTTTCTTGATCATGTCGAGCCCGTCACGCCGCACATGCCGGATCGCGATGCGCGCGGCTTCCGCATATTTATGCGCGACCTTGACCAACTCCTTGCGGCGGTCCTCGTTGAGTTCGGGAATTCGCAAACGAAGCACCTGCCCTTCCGTCGCCGGACTTAGGCCGAGATTGGAATCGACGATCGCCTTCTCGACCGCCTTCACCATCGACTTGTCCCACACCTGCACCGAGAGCAGGCGCGGCTCGGGCACGCTGATCGTCGCAAGCTGATTGAGCGGCATGTGTGAGCCATAGGCCTCGACCTGGACAGGTTCCAGCATCGACGCCGCAGCACGTCCCGTTCGCAAGCCGCCAAGTTCATGCTTGAGAGATTGCGTGGCGCCCTGCATCCGGCGCTTCAGTTCGTTGATGTCGAAACCACCCGTAGACATGATGCTCTCTCCTCCTGAAGACGGCTTACCGCGATGGGCCCGAGGCACCACATCCTTTGGCGCGGCGCGAACCGTCAGCCCGCCACGATAGTCCCACGGCCGGTGCCACGCAGAATGGCGCCGATCGAACCCGGCTCGGCAATCGAAAACACGATGATAGGCAGCGACGTTTCCCGGGCAAGCGCAAATGCGGTGGCGTCCATGACCTTATATCCGCCTCCGATGGCCTCGGAATGAGTCAGGCGATCAAATCGCTTGGCTGAGGGGTCCTTTTTGGGATCGGCACTATAGACGCCATCGACATTGGTTGCCTTCAGCACCGCTTGCGCGCCGATCTCGGCCGCCCGCAAGACGGCGGTCGTGTCGGTGGTGAAGAACGGATTACCGGTGCCTCCACCAAGCAATATGATTTTCCCCTCGGCAAGGTATTTGTGCGCCGCACTACGGGTAAAAAGCTCCGAAATCTGCGGCATGACAAAGGCGGAAAGACTTCGTGCCGGGCTCCCCTGGCGTTCGATGGCCGCCTCCAGCGCGAGACAGTTCATCATCGTCGCCAGCATTCCCATGGTATCGCCGGTCGGCCGAGAAACGCCACGCGAGGAAACCTCCACCCCGCGGACCAGATTGCCGCCGCCGACAACCACGGCGATTTCGACGCCCATTTGCTTGGCCGCGATCAGATCGCCGGCGACGCGATCGAGCGTCGGCTGATCAAAACCTATGGTCTGTGGACCGGCGAAATATTCGCCGGAAAGCTTGATCACGACGCGACGATAGACAGGCTCAGCCATTGCTAGTCGCTCCTTCCCGGCGAAAGCCCCAGCGGGCTTACGAACCGGGTTTCTTCTGTCCGCTGGCGGCCGCGACCTCGGCGGCGAAATCGGATTCCTGCTTTTCGATTCCCTCGCCCAGAGCATAACGCACAAAGCCGCCGATCTTCACGGTGGCGCCGACTTTGCCCTCAATTTCCTTCAGAACTTGCGCGATCGATTTGCCGTTGTGCTCGCCATGGACCGAGGCCTGCTCCAACAGGCAGACCTCTTTGTAATAGGTTTTCAAGCCGGACTCGACGATCTTTTCGATCATGTTCTCGGGCTTGCCCTGCTGGCGATATTTGTCGGCGAGAACATCCTTCTCCCGCTTGACCGTATTCGGATCGAGCCCGGCCGGATCAAGCGCCAGCGGATTGGCGGCGGCCACATGCATCGCGATCTGCTTTCCGAGCACGGCCAATTCATCGGTCTTGCCGGTTGATTCCAACGATACGATCACGCCCATCTTGCCGGCGCCCTCGACGACCGCGTTGTGGATGTAGCTCGACACCACGCCGCTACCGACGTCGAGCAATGCGGCGCGGCGCAACGTCATGTTTTCGCCGATGGTGGCAATTGCATCCGAAATGGCGGTCTCGACCGTCACGTTGCCGATCTTGGCGGCCTTGATCTTTTCGACATCGGCGCCGACATCGAGCGCGACCTGGGCAATCATCTTGACCAAGCCCTGGAAGTGCTCGTTGCGCGCGACGAAGTCGGTCTCCGAATTGACCTCGACGACGACGCCTTTGGTGCCCTTGGTCAGCGCCGAGATCAGGCCTTCGGCGGCGACGCGGCCGGCCTTTTTGGCGGCCTTCGACAAACCCTTCTTGCGCAGCCAATCCTGCGCGGCCTGCATGTCGCCGTCATTTTCAGTAAGCGCCGCCTTGCAATCCATCATGCCCGCGCCTGTGGACTCGCG
>DATGJS010000070.1:0-9518 GCA_035295025.1 Bradyrhizobium sp. | reverse complement strand
GCGCCAATATGCGTGCGGATAGCGGTCAGTCCGTCGGTAGGATGATGTAACATCGTCGGCTCCAGGTTGAGTGGGTTTAAAGCAACCTCAGTCTGGCCTCAGACTCGGTCGCTATCCACTCCCCATGGAATCTTCGTCGCTAACGCTCCTCGCAATGACGGCTTCAATCTTCTGCAGAAATCAGTGCGCTTCGTCCCAATTGTCGGCCGCGCGGGCATCGACGTGCAACGGCACCGAAAGTACGACCGCCGGGAATGGCGCGTCCTGCATCACGTGCTGCACCACGGGCAGCGTCGCCGCGACCTCGTCGTCGGGCACCTCAAAAATCAATTCGTCATGCACCTGTAGCAGCATTCGCGCCGAGAGCTTTTTCTCGGCGAGCGCCTCTTCCATCCGGATCATGGCGCGGCGGATGATATCGGCGGCGGTGCCTTGAAGCCGCGCGTTGATCGCCGCGCGCTCGTTAAACGCGCGGACCGAAGCGTTGGACGCCTTGATGTCGGGATAATGGCATTTGCGGCCGAACAGCGTCTCGACATAGCCGCGCTCGCGGCAGAAATCCCGCGTCGCATCCATATAGGCGCGGATACCCGGAAAGCGCTCGAAATATTTCTTGATATAGGCGGAGGCCTCCTCGCGGGCGATGCCGAGTTGGTTGGCGAGCCCAAACGCCGAGATGCCATAGATGATGCTAAAATTGATCGCCTTGGCGCGGCGGCGCACCTCACCCGGCATGTCCTTGACGGGCACACCGAACATTTCCGACGCGGTCATGGCGTGAATGTCGAGTCCGTCGCGGAATGCTTGTTTGAGTACGGGAATGTCGGCGATCTCCGCGAGCAGCCGCAGCTCGATCTGCGAATAATCCGCCGATACCAATTTGTGGCCGTCCGAGGCGACAAAAGCGCGGCGGATTTTCCTTCCGTCCTCGGTGCGCACCGGAATGTTTTGCAAATTCGGCTCGTTCGAGGACAGCCGCCCCGTGGTGGTGGCCGCGAGCGCATAGGTGGTGTGAACGCGATGGGTGGCGGGATGCACATAGGTCGGCAGCGCATCGGTATAGGTCGATTTCAGTTTCGCGACCTGCCGCCACTCCAGAATCTTCTTTGGGAATTCGTGCCCCTGCTCGGCAAGTTCATCCAGGATTTGCGCCGAGGTCGACCATGCGCCGGTCTTGGTCTTGGTGCCGCCGGAAATCCCCATTTTGCCGAATAGAATATCGCCGATTTGTTTGGGACTGCCGACATTGATCGGCTCGCCCGCGATTTTCTGGATGTCGGCCTCGACCCTGGCCGCGGTCTGGGCGAATTCGCCCGACAGGCGCGCCAGCACCTGGCGGTCGATCGAGATGCCGCGCCGCTCCATCCGCGCCAGCACGGCAACCAGCGGCCGCTCCAGCGTCTCGTAAACCGTCGTCATGCGCTCGGGGGCAAGGCGCGGCTTCAGCACGCGCCATAGCCGCAAGATCACGTCGGCATCTTCGGCCGAATAGGCGGTTGCCCGGTCGATGGCGACCTGATCGAAGCTGAGTTTATTTTTGCCGCTGCCGGTCAATTCGCCGTAGCTAATCGTGGCGTGGCTGAGCCAGGTTTCCGATAGCGTATCGAGCCCATGCGCGTTGCGGCCGGCATCGAGCGCATAACTCATGAGCTGGGCGTCGTCGCAATTACGCAAATGAATGCCGTGTTGCGCCAGCATCACGGCGGCGAATTTGACGTCGAATCCGATCTTGAGAATGCCCGGAGATTCCAGGAGCGGGCGCAGCGCCTCCAATGCCGCACCAAGCTTGAGCTGATCGGGCGCAAGGCCCGCGGCGAATAATCCAGCGCCGTCGCCGGATTGCTTGTGGCCGAGCGGAATATAGCAGGCCTCGTTGGGATGAAGTGCCAGTGCAACGCCGCAAATTTCGGCCTGCATCGGATTGTCCGAACTCGCTTTGACCTCAAAGGCGAATTGGCCTTCCTCTCGGGCCCGCGCGATCCAGGCGTTCAGCTCGGTCAGCGTGCGGAGGGCCTGATATCGGTTGCGATCGACCGGCAGCTTGCGGGCTTCTTCGGCCCGTGCCGTCGCCAATGCCTGCGGCGTGCCTTTAAGGCTTGCGGTTTTGTCGCTTCTGGAGCCGTCCGACTTGATAGATGCGCTCCCTCCCCCCTTGAGGGGGAGGGTTGGGGAGGGGGGTGCGCCACCAATATCAGAAATTGCCCTCCCCTCCCAGACGGCTTCGTCGTCCGACCTCCCCCTCAAGGGGGGAGGGGAAGAGCCGCCGGCATCCGCCGTAACGTTCGCGGGATCCACTTGCGAATATTCGGCGACGCGGCGGGTCAGGGTCGAAAACTCCATAGCCTTTAAGAACGCGATCAGTTTGCGCGCGTCTGGCTCATGCACCGCCAAATCATCAAGCGGCACGTCGAGCTTCACATGATCGTCGAGCAGCACCAGTTGTCGCGAGATGCGCGCCTTTTCGGCGTTCTCGATCAGAGCCTCGCGCCGCTTCGGTTGCTTGATTTCGCCGGCGCGCTTGAGAAGGGTTTCGAGATCGCCATATTCGACGATCAATTGCGCCGCGGTCTTGATGCCGATTCCAGGCACGCCCGGCACGTTGTCGGTGGAATCGCCGGCCAGCGCCTGAACCTCGACTACTTTTTCCGGCGGCACGCCGAATTTCTCGATCACCTCGGCAATGCCGATGCGGCGGTCCTTCATGGTGTCGAACATCGTCACTTGGTCGGTGACGAGTTGCATCAAATCCTTGTCCGAGGAAACAATGGTCGTGGTCGCGCCGCGCTCACCGGCCTGCCGCGCATAGGTCGCGATCAAATCGTCGGCCTCGAAGCCCCCCTGTTCGAGACAGGGCAGATCGAAGGCGCGCACGGCGTCTCGGATCAATGCGAATTGCGGGATGAGATCGTCGGGCGCGGGCGGGCGGTGCGCCTTATAATCGGGATAAAGCTTGTTGCGGAACGTGACTTCGGATTTGTCGAAGACGATCGCAAGATGGGTCGGCCGGTTGTCCGGCGGCATGTCGCGCAACAATTTCCACAACATGTTGCAGAAGCCGAGCACGGCGTTGACCTGCAAGCCGTCGGATTTGCGGTTGAGCGGCGGCAACGCGTGATAGGCGCGGAAAATGTAGGACGAACCATCGACCAGGAACACATGATCGCCCTTTTTGAGGGCTTTGGCGGCGATGGGTTGAGCGGCGGCGGCGTTTTGGGGGGCTTTCGACATGGGCGCAATGTAGGGATTTTTGGCCCCCTTGGCACCCGTTCCCGCCGCGCCACGCACGGGATTTTTTTGCGGCGGATGTGACTATTCCGCGGCTTGCAGCGCCGCGTCCGCTTTCTTTGGCGCGATCCAGAACACGTCCGGCCGCTCGAACAGGAAATGGGCCCCGATCGTGAGCGCGAGGCGCCAGATCGCGAGCGCGCCAAAGAGAGCCGTGACCGTGACGATGAGCGACATCGCGCCGACGTCAGGTATGATGCCGATGCGCAGCAACAACGTTCGCGTCGCCGCCATCGGCAGGAAGAAGGCGAGATAAATCACGATCGAATGTTCGCCGCAGAAGCGGATGAAGCCGAGCCATTTCGCCCGCGCCAATAATGCCGCGACCGTCACCACGGCGCCGGCGCCGGCCAATCCGAGCGCGAGCGAGATGATAGGTTGTTCGCTAACGCCGAATCGCACAAGGCTGCCATCGAGCAGCGCCCAGAGCGCAAGGGCTGCGAACGCAAGTTGGGGCCGCGCCCGTGCGCGGTCAGATAGCGCAAACACCTGGTTTGCAAACCAATAGCCGGAAAAGAAATAGACAAAGCGCGCGGCAAATTCGTCGATCACGGTCCAGCCGGTCATGAGGTGAGCCATCTCCAGCAGCGCCGCGAGGCCCCAGATGAGAGGCGGCGGCACGCGGCGCGTGGCTTTTGTCACGACGAAAAAAATCGGCAGGAGATAGATGAACCACAGCGTGCCGAAAGGCTCGATGAAGGATTCCAGATAAAGATACCCGGCATGCGTCCAGCTCGATTCGGCGGCAAAGGCGGGCGCCTTGAAGCCGAACTGGATGGTCACCCAGAGCAGGTAAAAATAAGCGAAGTGCACCACTTTGCGGTCGAGAAAAGTCCGCCAGTCGCGCGCGATCACGAGGGCTAAGAACAGGCCGGAGATCAGGAAGAAATCCGGCATCCGGAACGGCTTGGCGAAGGCGACCAGCGGGTGCATGAAGCCGGTGTGGCCCGAGGCCAGTTCCACGCCCAGCACCGAATGCATCATCACCACCATGATGATGCAGATGCCTTTGGCGTAATCCACCCAATCGATCCGGCCTGGCCGGGCGGATTCGTCACCCCCGGTAACGGCGGCTGCGCCGTCTGGCATCATAGCTGTTCCTTTCCGGCGCAGTTCCGTCGCATCATGTGGCGTATCCGTTTCATTCCCCTTTACTCATACAAATGACATGCCATTGTCATGATCGCCTTACGTTTTCTCTTTGTGTCAAAATGTTTTAAGACCTCCGGACGAATCATCCCATTAACCATTTTCGACAGGCTTTCAGATGCATATCGCCATGATCGGCACGGGCTATGTGGGGCTGGTGTCAGGCGCTTGCTTTGCGGATTTCGGTCATCAAGTCACCTGCGTGGACAAGGACGAGAGCAAGATATCAGCGCTTCGTCGCGGCGAGATTCCGATTTTCGAACCGGGGCTCGATGGGCTCGTCGCCACCAATGTCAAAGCCGGACGGTTGAATTTCACCACCGATCTCGCAGCCCCCGTGGCCGAGGCCGACGCCGTCTTCATCGCGGTCGGCACGCCGTCCCGGCGCGGCGATGGCCACGCCGACCTCAGCTATGTTTACGCCGCTTCCCGCGAGATTGCCGCGGCGCTCAAGGGATTCACCGTCGTCGTCACCAAATCGACCGTGCCGGTCGGCACCGGCGATGAGGTCGAGCGCATCATTCGCGAAACCAATCCTGCCGCCGACGTCGCGGTCGCCTCCAACCCGGAATTCCTGCGCGAGGGCGCCGCGATCCGCGATTTCAAATTCCCGGATCGGATCGTGATCGGCACGATGGACGAGCGCGCCCGCAAGGTGATGGGCGACATCTATCGGCCTCTATCGCTCAATCAAGGGCCGCTGATGTTCACCGCCCGCCGGACCGCGGAACTGATCAAATACGCCGCCAACGCCTTCCTCGCCACCAAGATCACTTTCATCAACGAGATGGCCGATCTTTCCGAGAAAGTCGGCGCCAATGTGCAGGAAGTGGCGCGTGGCATCGGGCTCGACAACCGCATCGGGACCAAATTCCTGCACGCCGGCCCCGGCTTCGGCGGGTCGTGCTTTCCGAAAGACACCAGGGCGCTGGTGAAAATCGCGCTCGACCACGAAGTGAATCTGCGCATCGTGGAAGCCGTGCTCGCGGTCAACGACAACCGCAAGCGCGCGATGGCGCGCAAGGTCTCAAGCGCGGTGGGCGGCAGCCTGCGCGGCAAAACGGTGGCCGTGCTCGGCCTCACCTTCAAACCCGATACCGACGATATGCGCGAGGCACCTTCGATTCCGCTGGTGACGGGGCTACTCGACATGGGCGCGAAAGTGCGCGCGCATGATCCGGTCGGCATGGAGGCGGCACGCCGCGAATTGCCCGATATCGACTATTGCGACGATCCTTATCTGTGCGCGCGTGGCGCCGACGCCATGGTGGTGGTGACCGAATGGACGCAATATCGCGCGCTCGACCTCGATCGCCTCAAGCGCGAGCTTGCCCATCCCGTCGTGGTCGATTTGCGCAATGTCTATCGGCCCGAGGACATGGCCGCGCACGGCTTTACTTACGAAAGCGTCGGCCGGCCGCCTGAGCAGGGGTAAGCACCAATGATTTTCGTCATGGCCGGGCTTGTCCCGGCCATCCACGTCTTGTCTTCTCGCAGCGAAGAAAGACGTGAATGCCCGGCATAGGCAAGCGGAAGCGGCGCCGTTCTTCGAGCGGCTATGGCCGGGCATGACGATTTGGTGAGAAATTTGTCCCGCAACTTCGACACACCTCTGCCGATCGACGCCGTGCTGGACGATCTCGCCCGCACATTGGACGTCAATAACGCCGCGGTGCTGGTCGCCCCGCCCGGCGCCGGCAAGACCACGCGGGTGCCGCTGGCGCTGCTCGATGTGCCCTGGGCGCGGAACAAGAAAATCATCGTGCTGGAGCCGCGGCGGATCGCGGCGCGCGCCAGCGCCGAGCGTATGGCGCGCACACTTGGCGAACGAGCCGGCGAGACCGTCGGTTACCGCGTTCGCTTCGGTTCGAAAATATCGCGCGCCACCCGAATCGAAGTCGTCACCGAGGGGATTTTCTCGCGGCAGATTATGGACGATCCCGAACTGAACGGCGTCGCCGCCGTGCTGTTCGACGAATTTCACGAACGCTCGCTCGACGCCGATCTGGGGCTTGCGCTGGCGCGGGATGCGCAAATCGGTTTGCGCGAGGATTTGCGCCTTCTCGTGATGTCGGCCACGCTCGACGGCGCGCGCGTCGCCAAATTGCTCGGCGATGCGCCGGTGGTGGAAAGCGAAGGCCGCGCCTTTCCCGTCGAGACACGTTATCTCGGCCGCAAGGCCGACCTGCCGATCGAGCGGCAGATGGCGGATGCGATTGCAACCGCGCTCCGCGCCGATCCCGGTTCGGTGCTGGCGTTTCTGCCGGGGGCTGCCGAAATTCGCCGCACGCAAAACCTTCTTAACGAGCGCATCCATGACGCTTCGATCGAAATCGTGCCGCTGTTCGGCGCGCTTGAGGCATCGGTGCAGGATCGCGCCATCGCGCCGGCACCTCAAGGTAAGCGCAAGGTGGTGCTGGCGACCTCGATCGCGGAGACCTCGCTGACCATCGAAGGCGTGCGTATCGTGGTCGATTCCGGCTTAGCGCGGGTGCCGCGTTATGAGCCGGATATCGGGCTGACACGGTTGGAAACCATGCGGGCCTCGCGCGCCGCCGTCGATCAACGGCGAGGGCGTGCCGGGCGCACCGAACCCGGCGTCTGCTACCGGCTGTGGGACGAGCCGCAGACATCGTCATTGCCGGCCTATACCCAGCCTGAAATCCTCAGCGCCGATCTATCCTCGCTGGTGCTCGACCTCGCGCAATGGGGCGTCAGCGATCCCGCAAGCCTTGCCTTTCTCGATCCCCCTCCCGCGCCCGCCTTGAAAGAAGCGCGCGAACTTTTGCGCGAACTCCGCGCGCTCGACGCCGATGGGCGGATCACGGCGGAAGGAAAGAGCTTGCGTGCGCTGGCGCTGCCGCCGCGGCTGGCGCGCATGATCGTGGATTCGCATCGGCAAGGCGCTGGCCGCGCCGCCGCCGAGATCGCGGCCGTGCTCACCGAGCGCGGCCTTGGTGGCGATCACGTCGATCTCGAGGTCAGGTTGGATGCCTTTCGCCGCGATCGTTCACAGCGCGCTGAAGCTGCGCGCAGCCTTGCCCAACGCTGGGCGTCGCAGGCGGCGTCTTCTTCCTCCTCTTCCTCCGAAAGGGAGGACGAACTCACGGCCGGCGTCATGCTGGCCCTCGCGTTTCCGGACCGCGTCGCCAAGAACCGCGGCAATGGCGGTTTTGTTCTGGCCAATGGGCGTGGCGCCGCGATCGAGCGGACCTCCGCGCTGTCGCGCGCGCTCTATATCGCGGTCGCTGAATTGACCGGCACCGCTGCGCAGGGGCGCATTCTGCTGGCGGCGCCGATCACGCAGGCCGAGATCGAAACTCATTTCGCCGATCAGCTCAAAACCGTGGACGAAATTTTGTTCGATCCAAGCGCGATGGCGTTGCGCTCGCGGCGCAGGAAAAGCCTGCACGCGATCACGCTGTCGGAGGTGCCGCTCGCGATCGAACCATCGCAGGAAACCGCGCGCGTGCTTGCCGAGGGCATCATTGCCGCGGGTCTCGATCGATTGCCATGGTCGAAGCCGATCAAGCAATGGCGTGACCGCGTAATGTTTTTGCGCGCCACCGAGGGCGCGACGTCGGAAAACCCATGGCCCGACCTTTCCGATGAAGCACTTGTCGCCCAGTGGGAGACCTGGCTCGTGCCGGCGTTGCGCGACAAAACATCGCTCAAGGCATTTTCAGCCAGCGATCTGTCGGAGGCGTTGCTCACGCTTTTGCCATGGACGTTGCGCGCGCGGCTGGAGCGGGAAGCGCCGGCGCATTTCGAGGCGCCGACCGGCACGCAGCTTGCGATCGATTACGAGGCCGAGCAGGGGCCGACCATCGCAGTGCGTTTGCAGGAATTGTTTGGACTGACCGCCCATCCTTCAATCGCGCGAGGCGCGATCCCGCTGGTGCTTGAACTGCTCTCGCCGGCGCACCGTCCGGTGCAGGTGACGCGCGATCTACCCGGCTTCTGGCGCGGCAGCTATGCCGCCGTGCGATCGGATTTGCGCGGGCGCTATCCCCGTCATCCCTGGCCGGAGGATCCCGCGAATGCCATGCCGACCCGCCGCGTCAAGCCCAAGGGAACGTGAGGGTGGGCATAAAAGATCGGCTTTCTGTTAAGGCTTCGCTCATCCTTTTCGTCAAAATGGCGGCTTGCGCCTGGCTATGCCGGTCGCAGGTTTCTTACTGACGTGGTGATATCCACGGTTCCTTCGGTTGAGTGTGGCGTCATGCGTAACATTATGATTTTTGCCGCGATCATGATCGGACTCGGCACCTTCATGGCGCAGTTGGCCGACAAGATGGTGACCCCGCCCGCATCTGCCACCCCCTCCGCGCGACTGGCCATTGCAACCGAGACGGTGGCGCGGGCCGCCTCACGCAGCCTCAGCATTCCGCGCGACGCCCGAGGTCATTTTGCGACGGAAGGGAGGATCGACGGCCAGCGCATCGCCTTCATGGTGGATACGGGTGCTTCCGTTATCGCTTTGAACGAAAGCTCGGCGGCGCGGTTCGGCTTGCGTCCGTCACGCAACGATTATCGGGCCACGGTTTCAACCGCGAACGGCACGGTCAAGGCCGCGCCGACGCGGCTTGCCATGGTCGAACTCGGCGGCCTCATTGTGCGCGATGTCGATGCGATGGTGCTGCCGGACGAGGCGCTGTCGGAAAACCTGCTTGGCCTGTCGTTTTTGTCGAAGTTGAAGCGCTTCGAGTACGCTAATGGCCAGATGGTGCTGGAGCAGTAAGGCTCGTTGGCTCCCTGCTTACATGCTCCCTGCGGCCTTAAACGTTTTTCGTGGAAAATTCGCGTTCGGGATTCTTGGTCTGAATTCGGGGTTGCGGAGTTACCCCACGCACTGAGCAGAATCTGAAATACAGAATTCAGTTTTCCCGGTGGTCGAGTCGATTTTCCAAGAGCCTAATATTGGCAGTCCACCAAAAATGTTTTCAAAAAACCTCTCCATGTCTTCCCCTGTGATGCGGACCGTACCCTCAGATCGGCAGAAATTCGGACCATGTCCGCTATTGCTACTTGTTTACTTTTTGGGAATGAGAGGGCGATCGAGTCGATCTTCGTAACGATAGCTA
>DATGJS010000069.1:0-22188 GCA_035295025.1 Bradyrhizobium sp. | reverse complement strand
AAATTGACGCCGTCAAGAGCCCTCACGCCGGGAAATTCCTTAACGACATGCGCCATCTTCAAAACGATTTCGGACATGGGCTTTGCTTCGAATAAATCCTGCTCGTTCGCGCGCGCTTATTTCCCGTAGACCTGCTTGTGGGTGTAAAATCCCTCGGCGATGATCGTCCGGTCGAGATTGTTCTTGTCGACAAGGACGACCGGCGTGACCAGCGTCGGCACATCGACCGCGCCGTTATTGATTGTGCGGTCGGCCTTGATGAGAGATTTGGGGTCCTTGGCGGGATTGGCGGCGAGCATCACCGCGATTTCCGCCGCGCTTTCGGCCAGCGGGTCGATTTTCTTCCAGATGTCCACGGTCTGCTTACCTTGCGCGACATATTGGATGTTGACGAGATCGGCGTCGGAGCCGGCGACGAAAATCTTCTCCGCGCTGGCAAGCCCCTGCGCGTCGAGGGCGGCGATGACGCCGCGCGCCATGCCGCTATTATTGCAGATCACCGCATCGATCTTGTTGGCGGATTTGGTCAGGAGATTTTCCGTGGTCGCCATCGCCTTGTCGGGCGACCACCCCTCATGCGACTGATCGACGACGAGCTTGAGTTCGGGATGGGCCTTGAGCACGTCCAGAACCCCGCTGCTCATCGTATTGGCGTTGGAATCGCCCGCCTGTCCGCGAAGAAGCGCGACGTTGCCCTTGACCGATCCGTATTTCGCCTTCAGCCACGCCACCATGGCTTCCGCCTGAAGCTTGCCGACCGCCCAGCTATCCTGCATCACCATGGCATCAAGCGGGCCGTTGACCAGCATCGCATCATAGCCGACCACTTTCACGCCGCTGTTATGCGCCAAGGTGACCATGCTGCCGGCGGTGCCGGTATTGACCGGCTGCAACACGATCGCTCTTGCGCCGCGCGACAGCATATTTTCGAATGCCGCCAATTGCGTCTGTTCGTCATTATTGGCCGAATCGAAGATCACCTCGGCGCCGAGCGCCTTCGCCTTGGCGAGGAAGGCGGCCTTGTCGCGCTGATAGCGCTCCTCCTGCATGGTTTTCAGGAGAAAGCCGATTTTGATGTTGTCCGCGGAGCGAGCCGGCCCGATTCGGGCGGCAAGCGGTATGGCTAAAAAGGACGAAAGGCCGCGCAGGACCGTTCTGCGGTGAAAACCCATGATGCTTCTCTCCGGTGCCGCCCATGGCGTGGACGTTTCCACTCATTTTTGATGACCGCCATCGTAACCGCTCGGTGCCGTCTACGCCAAGGCCTCTACGTTGACGCCAGGGCTTTTACGCAAGGCTTTCCCTTCACTCGAAAACATTCTAATGGGGCGCATTGCCGCCTGAGGTCGTCGTCCCCTTGGAATCCCAACCCGAAGTCTTGCCGGAATTGCCGCCATCGCCGCCGCGCGAGCCGCTTCTGACGCTGCCGGGCGCGTTGACGGCCTATGTCTTTCTGCTGGCGGTCGTTCATTTGCGCGTGCTGTTGCCGCCCGATCTCGAAAACTGGACGGTCGAGGCCTTTGGCTTCATTCCCAAACGGTACGATTCTTCATTGTTGGCGATCGGCTTTCCGGGTGGAGAGGGTGCCAAGATATGGACCTTTGTGACCTATTCGCTGTTGCACGCCAATCTCAGCCATATTGGCTTCAATGTATTATGGCTATTGCCGTTCGGCAGCGCACTGGCGCGGCGTTTCGGCGCGGTTCGTTTCTTTGCCTTCATGGCGGTGACGGCGGCGGCCGGCGCGCTGGCGCATCTTATTACGCATGAGCATGCTCTGGCGCCGATGATCGGCGCTTCGGCTTCCGTGTCGGGCACCATGGCCGCCGCCATTCGCTTCGCCTTCGTGCGCGGAAGCTTTCTCTCCTTCAATCGAGGCGAGGCGGACGCCGCCGCAAAGGTGCCCGCGCAGCCCTTGCGGCAGGCGTTGCGCGATCGGCGCGTGGTCACGTTTCTCGCCATCTGGTTCGGCGTCAACATCGTCTTTGGGGTTGGATCGATCGCGATCGGCAGCGAAGGGGTCAGCGTCGCTTGGCAGGCGCATATTGGCGGCTTTATGGCCGGGCTCTTGCTGTTTTCCTTGTTCGATCCGATTCGGCGAACCTATGCCGGAGACGCCTCCCGCCACGATCGACCTTGATTTCCGTTTGGCGTCCTAGTGGAGTGGATTTGACATTCGCTCGCCGTGACCGCGAATTCAATAAGCGAATGTCAAATCTAAAACTCCACTAGAAACCTATATTTGCTAGTGGTCCTTTGATTCTAACATTTGCAAAAGTGGCCGCCGAGAAGGGATGCAAATGTTAGAATCGGACCACTAGCGGCGACACGATTTCACCCGTCATTGACGACAAGCGACCCCGCGGGAGGCCGTGACGGGCTATTCGCGCAAAGGCCCCCATGCAACCAAATCATCGCTACACCGTTATTTGAAAGCCCTTAGAGGGAACCGAGAAAGCGCTTGTTCAAGGGTGGCACTAGAATCAATAGGTTTTCTAGTGCCCATAACTTTCCGAAGTTCGTGAAAGGTGCTGCTGAAGCGTAACACGAACTTCGGAAAGTGGGCACTAAAGCGCGATGAGATTTAGTCGAATCGTCATCGCGCTTTAATTCTTTATTTGAGCAGGATCTTCGGAAAACCGCTTCACACTTTTCCGGATCATGCTCTAGCTTCAGGGAGGTGATAAATGACGGTACGCGCCATTCTCGACACCAAGGGTCACCACGTCCAGAGCATCCCGCCGGAGGAGAAACTTTCGGCGGTCATCACAACCCTGGTCGAGCGCAGGATCGGTGCCGTCCTGGTGATGAGCATGGGGCGGATCGAAGGCATCCTGTCGGAGCGTGACATTGTGCGCGCGCTCGGCGAGCGGGGAGCTTCCGTCCTCGACGAGCCGGTCCGCGCGGTCATGACGCGCAAAGTAGTCTGCTGCAAACCATCCGATACGGTGGCCGCGATCATGGAGACGATGACGCTTGGAAAATTCCGGCATTTGCCGGTTGTCGAGGGCGAGCGGCTGGTCGGCCTGATTTCGATCGGCGACGTCGTCAAATGGCGCGTGAGGGAATACGAACACGAGCAGGAAGCGCTGCGCGAATATATCAAGACGGCTTGATCGGTACGTCCGGGGCGGCCAGGACATCGACCACCTCTTGGATGGAAGCCATGGCGCGCTCGGCGGCGCGCGTGCCATGCGCGATCAGTTCGTCAGCGCGGTGAAAATCAAACCAGCCGATTTGGCCGACTCTTGGTGTGATCAAAAGGTCCGGCGGGTCACCCGCAAGACGGGCGCGGGTGATGCGGTCCTGCATGATGTTGAAGGCATCGACCATGACGGAGGAAATCCCAGGCCGGCCGCCGCCGCCGAAAAATTCGCGCTTCACGGCCCGTTCGGCCGAAAAGAACTTACCGAGACCGCGCCGGGGCGAGGGCCGCTCGGTTGCCGTTTCCTGCGCAACCGCCGAGGCCCCATGAGAATAGATCGTGGTGGAATGGGTAAAGATGTCGCTTGAGAGATTGGCGGCGATGACGATTTCGGCGCCGAGCGCGCGAGCCGCCGACACCGGCACCGGATTGACCAGCGCGCCATCGACGAGCCAGCGCTCGCCGGCCAGAACCGGCGAAAAGATTCCGGGCAGAGCGTAGGAAGCGCGCATCGCGTCCACCACGCGGCCGTGGGTCAACCAGGTTTCGTGGCCGGTGCGGACCTCGGTTGCCACCGTTGCGAATTTCAACGGCAAGTCTTCGATCAGCGTTTGGCCGATGGCGGCCTCCAATTCCGCCGCAAGCTTGTCGCCGCCGATCAGACCCGAGCCGTTGAGCTTGAGATCGAGGTAGGAAAGGACATTTCTGGGTTGCAGGCGGCGTGCCCATGCTTCCAGCGTATCAAGATGTCCCGTCGCATAGGCCCCGCCGACCACCGCGCCGATGGAGGTGCCGACCACGACATGGGGGACGATGCCCTTGGCGATCAAGGTTCGGACAATGCCGATATGGGCGAAGCCGCGCGCGGCGCCGCCGCCAAGCGCGAGCCCAATAATGGGACGCCGGCCGCCGTGTCGTTCGATATTGCCCCGGTCTTCCAAACTGTTTTGGCTCCGCCAGATCCCGGGAGGGAAACATCGATTATGCCGGTGGGGAAGGGAAAGATTGTGACAGAACCGCGGCGGCGTTGCCGAGGCGAATGTCAAATCCCCATGGCTCGCGACCGTTCGTCCCGATTCCCCCACCGATGAAGGCTTGAATTTGCCGCGTTTTCGGTGAAAAGCATCCTCCATGAAGTGGGGATGGCAGGGCAACGGCAAAGGGGGGCGAGGCGCGCGCGTGTGCCTAGTGCCCACTTTCCGAAGTTCGTGCTCCATCGCAGCACCCCCTTTCACGAACTTCGGAAAGTCATGGGCACTAGCAAACCTATTGATTCTAGTACCGCTTTATCGATCTGAAGTCCCTGATCGAATTCGCCGCCCGCGGTGCAAGGACTTCAGATCGGCGGTACTAGCCTTGATATGTGCGTTCCTTCTGGTTCCCAGTCTCATCGCCCCGGTTTCGGCACAATTATTCAGCGACCGGCCGCCGCCGGTACCGCCCGCCACTGTTCCCGAGGCGCCAGCGGGACCGGCGATGAATCTTGCGCCGCCATCCGGCCCGGCATCGATTCCCAATCTGCCCGCGCCGTTGACTCAGTCCGCTCCCGTTGTGGCCGCCCCGCCTACCATTCTTTCCCCGAGTCTCGCTGTGCCTAATCAGGCCGTGCTGGCGCTGGCGGCGCGCTTCGGCAAGGATCTGCCGGCCGTCCCCAGTGGGCTGGTGTGGCGCATATTTGCCGACAAGCCGGACGAGACCGGCAATTTCAAATTGGTTCGCGAGGACCGCGGCGCGACGCCGAACGTCGTGCTGCCGCCTGGCAATTATGTCATCCACGTCGCGCTGGGCCTCGTCAGCGCGGTACGGTCCGTTTCGCTGAAGGCCGAGACCGCCCGCGAAACCTTCGTTCTTCCGGCGGGCGGCTTGCGGATCGAGGGCCGGGTCGGCGCCTCGAAGATTCCGCAAAATCAAATCTCATTCGCGATCTACAAGGGCAGCCAGTTTGAAGTCGGCGATCGCGCCTCGCTGGTGCCCAACGTCGCCGCGGGCGATGTCGCGTTGCTGCCGGAGGGGACCTACTACATCATCTCGAATTATGGCGATGCCAATTCCGTCGTGCGCTCGGATATTCGCGTGCAGGCCGGCAAGTTGACGGATGTGACCGTCACCCATCGCGCCGCGGTGATTACGCTCAAGCTCGTCAGCGATCGCGGCGGCGAGGCGCTGGCCAACACCGCCTGGTCGGTGATCACTCCGGGCGGCGACGTCATCAAGGAATCGATCGGCGCATTTCCGCGCGTCGTGTTGTCGGAAGGCGAATATCGCGCCATCGCCAAGAACGAAGGCAAGGTTTTCGAACGTGCCTTCAACGTCGTCAACGGCGTCGATGGCGAGGTCGAAGTCGTCGCGCGTTAGAGCGCCGTCTCTACCGTCATCGCGAGGAGCAACGCGACGACGCGATCCAGGACCCTAACGTCGTCATCACCGGGTCATCGGCGCAAAGCAAAGCTTTATCGCCTCGCTCGGCCATGACGAAGGGGGGATGACGCGTCGCGGAAAATCTTTTCAAAACCGCGTTACGATGTCGGCAAGCTGAGGCCGCGGCCGGTCTTCGCTCGGCTTGGATATTGTGCCGATGTGGATGAGACCTGCGAGCTTTTCGTTCGCATTCAATCCGAGGCCGTCGAGCACATCGCGGTCGAAGGCAAACCATCCCGTGAGCCAACACGCGCCATAGCCGAGTGCGCTCGCCGCCGTGACGATATTCATGGCGCTTGCGCCGGCCGACAATTCCTGCTCCCAGGCCGGCACTTTTGGATGCGGTTTGGTGAAGCTTACGATTCCGATCACGAGCGGTGCATCCGTGAGCCTCCGTTTCTCGACATCGATTTCGGCAGCTGATGCCTCGGGATGCTTGCGGGCAAAAACGCTCGCGATGATTTCCCCGGCGCGGGCGCGGGCATCACCCTCGAAAATAATGAAACGCCATGGCGCCAGCTTGCCGTGATCGGGCACCCGCGCGCCGATTGTCAGAATTGTCTCAAGTTCGGCCGCAGACGGGCCAGGAGCGGTCATTTCGCGCGGTTTGACAGAGCGGCGGGTTTTCAAAAGCTCAATGGCGTCGGGCATTTGGGTTTCTTTCGTGGCGATTTTGGCAATCGCGCATATCACACAAATAAGTATACAATGAAATGATTGAGGCAAGCTCAGTCGGTTGGGGGTGGATCAGTCTAACCGGTGTTGAATTGATGCCTCAAAGTTTGAGGTTTAACGATGGATATCGCTCCAATAAAGCCCCGTCGCGACTACCATCGCATCCTCAAAGAAATCGAGAGATTGATGCGCGCTAAACGCAATACGCCGGAGGGAGAACGGCTCGACGCTTTGGTCGCGTTAGTCGAGGCGTGGGAGAGAAAATCCGGAGTTGAAGAGATTCCTTTGGTTAGTCGCTCCGGCTTGCATTCGCCCAATTCGAGTCGCTAAATCAGAAATAGGTAAGTGGCCTTGTGGCGCAGTAAACCTAACCCGCCCTTACCCGCTTCACATCCGGCGGCATGGCCTCATCGGCCAGCGCGGCGATGGCCTCATCGGTCGCCGTGACTTTTTGTCCATCGCTGCCGAGACGCCGCACCGAGACCGAATGGGTCTCGGCTTCCTTTTTGCCGACCACGAGCAGCGCCGGAATTTTGGCGAGCGAATGCTCGCGGACCTTGTAATTGATCTTCTCGTTGCGAAGGTCGATTTCGACGCGTAGGCCCGCGCGCCGCGCGGCGGCCGCGACCATTTTGGCGTATTCGTCGCCTTCCGAGGTGATGGTGGTGACCACCGCCTGGATCGGCGCCAGCCAAAGCGGGAAGTTGCCGGCGTAATGCTCGATCAGAATGCCGATGAAGCGCTCCATCGAACCGCAGATCGCCCGATGCACCATGACGGGCGCCTTCTTCGAGCCATCGGCGTCGATGTAAAAGGCGCCAAAGCGCTCCGGCAGGTTGAAATCGACCTGCGTGGTGCCGCATTGCCAATCGCGGCCGATGGCATCGCGCAGCACATATTCGAATTTCGGCCCGTAGAAGGCACCTTCGCCCGGGTTGATCGCGGTCTTGATGCGCTGATTGTCGCTCTTGGCCTCAATCTCCCGAAGCACGGTCGCCATCACGCGCTCGGCATGGTCCCACATCTCGTCGGTGCCGACGCGCTTTTCGGGCCGCGTCGAAAGCTTGACGGTCAATTCGCCCTCGAAACCGAAATCGGCGTAAGTCGTCAGGATCAGCTCGTTGATCTTGAGGCACTCCTCGGCCAACTGCGCCTCGGTGCAAAACACATGCGCGTCGTCTTGGGTAAATCCGCGCACCCGCATCAATCCGTGCATCGCGCCTGACGGCTCGTAGCGATGAACGACGCCGAATTCCGCCAGCCGCAGCGGCAGATCGCGGTAACTCTTCAAGCCGTGCTTGAAGATCTGCACATGACCCGGGCAGTTCATCGGCTTGAGCGCGAACCAGCGCTTGTCCTCCGCCTCATCGCCGGCCGATTGCGCCGCGAACATGTTTTCCCGGTACCAATCCCAATGGCCTGATGTTTCCCACAACGCCTTGTCGAGAATCTGCGGCGCGTTGACCTCGCTGTAGTCGCCGGTGAGGCGGCGGCGCATATAGGCGATCAGCGCCTGGAAAATGGTCCAGCCCTTCGGGTGCCAGAAGACGACGCCGGGGCCTTCCTCCTGGAAGTGAAAAAGGTCGAGCTCGCGGCCCAGTTTGCGGTGGTCACGTTTTTCCGCCTCCTCGATCTGTTTGAGATAAGCGTCGAGGTCTTCTTGTTTGGCGAAGGCCGTGCCGTAGATGCGGGTGAGCATCGGATTGTTGGAATCTCCGCGCCAGTACGCGCCCGCCACCTTCATCAATTTGAAGGCGGTTCCGATCTTGCCGGTCGAACTCATATGCGGGCCGCGGCACAGATCGAACCAATCGCCCTGGAAATAAATCTTGATCGGCTCGTCGCCGGGAATGGCGTCGACCAGTTCGACCTTGAAGTTCTCGCCCTTGTCGCGGAAGACCTGCTTGGTCTTTTCGCGATCCCACACTTCCTTGGTGAAGGGTTTGTCGCGCGCGATGATCTCGCGCATCTTTTTCTCGATTGCCACAAAATCTTCCGGTGTGAACGGCTCGTTGCGGAAGAAGTCGTAATAAAAGCCGTTCTCGATCACCGGGCCGATCGTGACTTGCGTCCCCGGCCATAGCGACTGCACCGCTTCGGCGAGCACATGGGCACAATCGTGCCGGATCAGTTCCAGCGCGCGGGGGTCGTCGCGCGAGACGAATTCGATTTTCGCGTCATGTTCGATGGGGTCGGCCAGATCGGCCAACGCGCCATCCAATGCCATCGCCACCGTGCGCTTGGCAAGCGAAGGCGAGATGCCCTTGGCGATATCGAGGCCGGTGATGTTTTTCGGATATTCGCGCGTGGCGCCGTCTGGAAAAACGAGAGCGATCTTCTGCGCGGGGTCGGGGGCTTTCAAATTCGCCAGACCGTATTGGAATCCTGAAGCCGGCGTATTCTGGTCCGTCATGGGCGTCTCCTTAAGGCTCACTCCTGCGAACGAGCGCAGGTAAGCGGATACAAACGATATAGCAGGCGATTCCGGCGACGCAATCTGCGAAATGTGGTTGGCTTCAGGACGGTGACGCCGTTCAGGCTTATGGCGGGCTTACAAAATAACTGAGTGGCGACTCAAAAAGACGAATCACCGTGCCGTAATTTTGGCGCGGTCGCAGGCTTCGAGAATATCCTTCAATCGGGCCAGATCTTTCATGGTGGCGCGCCGCATGGCTGCCGCCATGAACGGCGCGGCCAAACGGAAAAATCCGGCTGGCTCACCGCGATTGCGCAGCGTCATTTGCGTGCTGCCGTTTGTGGCTTCCTCCCAGCGATAGCTCGTTTCCATCGGAAACGGGCCTTTCGAGGTGCACATCACCAGCCGTTCGTCGGGATCGAGCGTCACGACTTCATAGGTATAAGCAAGCCGGCGTCCGAGAAATTCGGCAACGAAGGCAATCCGCGAGCCGACGCGAACGGGCCGTGGTGTCATCCATTCCACGGATTTGATGTTCACGTACCATTCCGGGACGTTGTCGGGATCTGCCGCATAGGCCGCGACGTCTTGACGTGGCCGGTCAATCAAAATGCTGCAAGAAACATCGACGGTCATGGCAATTTCATTCTTTCCATTCCAGCGGAGGTTAATTCACTGCCGCGGCGGATTATCTGCCTGGGTCGGGTGAGGTGGTTGCCGCGACCCGCGTCAGCGCGGGTGTCGATGCCATTTTGGCCAGCACCTCGCGGAGCGGATATTTGGTCCACGCATGGGTGACGTAATCGCGATGCGTCACGCCCTCGGGCGTCTTGACGAAGACCACGCTGCCGGGACGCAACGGACCATCCATGTCGTCGGAGACGGCGATCCCCTTGTCGCGGATCATCTCGATCAGTTCCCGGTCGTGCCGCTGGGTGTAGTGGGTATAGGCACTGACGAAAAAGCCGGAACGGTTGTTGGCGATCCAGGCGGCGAATTTGTCGAGCTCGCCATAGACCGCGTCCAGCAGCACCACGCCGCGCACGCGCTCGCCAAGGCCGCCGACCTCCAGGCTCCAGGCGGTCGGAACAAAACCGCCACTGTAACCCACGATGACGACCGGCAAATTGGCAAAGGTCTTGGCCGCGTTGGGATCGCCATAAAGCTTGGCGAGGTGATCGGCCGATTCGTTGATGAAGCGCTTGAGCCCGCCTGCTTGCCAGAATTTGCCTGCGCTGGAATCGGCGGCATCGACCGCCAATTGCGGCGCGAGCAGCACGGCATTGGCGCTCGAATCCGAAATTTGCTTGGGCACGAGCTGGCGATCGCGCACGTCGCGCTCCAGCGTCGCGCCATTGCCGTGGAAGAACACGACGATGACGCCGGGTTTCTTGATGTCGAAATGCTCGGGGACGTGCATGAGCACACGGTTGTCGTTGAAGGTCTCGTCCTGCCAATAAACCCGCCCCGAATAGCTGCGATGTCCATGGCGCTCGCCATCGGAAACGTTCAGGAAGGGCGCGTCGGTGCGCGGGTTGTTGCCGGAATAGGGGAAGGCGGAGGACTTCAGGCTGATCAGTGTGGTTTGATCTTCGCGCGGCGGTCGCTGGAAGGGAACGGTCGGCGCCAGCGAGGCAACGCGATAGAAGGCCGGTTGAGTTTGGACGATCCGGCGGCTTTGCGCGTCGGAGACATTTGCTTGGCGCTGCGGCAAGCTCTCGGCGGCGGTAGGAAAGCGGTCTTTAAATTGCGGTTTGGGAAAACGGTCGTCGAAACTATCGCCCGTGGTGTTTTGTACGTTCGCGGCCCATGAGCCGGCGCTTGGCGTCTTGCCGCATTGAGCGAGAAGGAAAGACAGTGGGATCAAGGCCGACAGGAGAGGGATGAAGCGCCGCCGGCACGTCCGTTCGGCGCATAACGACACGCGGCACGACCCTCCCGGCGGATGCGCCCGGTGTGTGCGATCACATATCCCTGGTTTCGGATTGGCCCCGACCATCCACCCCTTTGCCCCAACCGGCAATATCAATGCGCTAGTGTCCCGGTTCTGACATTCGTTTCGTGTCTCGGAGGGTTCGTTTACGAATGTCAGAACCTCAGGGACACTAGTAAATGTAAGTCGCTAGTGCGGTTTTAGGATTCGGCATTCGCTACGAGGACTCGCAGCAACGCTAAGGCGAATGCCAAACCCACCACACGAGTGTTGCGGTGACATTGATCTTCGGGAAACTTTTCCCCATTCCCGAAAGCGGTGACAGAGCACGAAATCGTGTCCTGATTGTGGGGCGTGTCCGGTTCCAATCCTCCCCCAGAAAAAGTCCGCAGTTCGTTAGCGGTATTTAAACACCGAATGTCGGTTGACGCTTAAATCCTCCTTTACCATTCTTGAATTGACCCAAGCCAAGCTGCACCATGGAGGCCGGCAGGGCACGACGCCCGACATACGGGCGGAAATGGTGGCATCGGAAACGGCAGGCCGGCTCGCGAACGGTTCGACGGTTTCTGTGGCGGTGGCGACCGCCATTGTCGTCGCCGATATGGTCGGCGTCGGCGTCTTCACGAGCCTCGGTTTTCAGGTCAGGGACATTCCGTCAGGCTTTGCGATTCTCCTGCTCTGGACGGCCGGTGGCATCGTCGCGCTGTGCGGCGTTTTTTCCTATGGCGAGTTGGGGGCGATGTTTCCGCGCTCGAGCGGGGAATATAATTTCCTGAGCCGCGCCTTTCATCCCGCTTTCGGTTTCATGGCGGGCTTTGTGTCGGCAACCGTCGGCTTTGCGGCGCCGGTGGCGCTTGCGGCCATCGCGCTTGACGAATATGGCCGCTCGGTCGTTCCCGATGCGCCGCCCTTGGCGCTCGCGGTCGGGGCCGTGTGGCTGGTGTCGCTGGTCCAGCTCTCGGGCGTCAAGCATTCCTCGGCCTTTCAACTGATCTCGACCATCCTCAAGGTGGTGTTGATAGTGGCCTTCCTGGTCGCGGGCTTTGTCATCGGCGCGCCGCAAGCAGTGTCGTTTGTGCCGCGGGCATCGGATCTGGGCTATATCGTAAGCGCGCCGTTCGCGATTGGGCTCGTTTTTGTGATGTATTCGTTCTCGGGGTGGAACGCGGCCACTTACATCATCGGCGAGATGCAAACGCCGCAGCAAAGCCTGCCACGGGCGTTGCTGACGGGAACGCTGCTCGTGCTCGCGCTCTATGTGGCGCTGAACGCGGTGTTCCTCCACACCGCGCCGATCGGCCAATTGGCCGGCCAGCTCGATGTCGCCCGGATCGCCGGCACTGCTATTTTCGGCGAGATCGGCGGGCGTATCGTCGGCGCGATGATCTGCATCGGGCTGGTCTCCTCTATCAGCGCGATGATGTGGATCGGGCCGCGCGTGATGATGACGATGGGCGAGGACGTCCCGTTGCTGCGCGTCTTCGCCCGCAAATCACGCCAGGGCGCGCCGGCCTATGCCATTCTGTTTCAGCTCGCGGTGGCGAGTTTGATGCTGTTCACCCGAAGTTTCGAGGCTGTGTTGGATTTCATCCAGTTCGCGCTGTTGTTCTGTTCGTTCTTCACGGTGCTCGGCGTCATCAAATTGCGCATCACGCGGCCCGATCTGCCGCGGCCCTACCGCGCCTGGGGATACCCCCTCACGCCCGTCATTTTCCTGCTCGTGACGCTTTTCATGATGTATTATCTTGCGCTCAATCGGCCGTTGCAGTCCTTTTTCGGTGCTTTGATCATGGTGACAGGACTCCTGATCTACGTCGTTTTCCGCAAAAACCACCATGCCGGCCCCGCGGCAGGCCGCCCATAGATATGCTTAGGACTCTCAAAATCGCGGCGGCCGCGGCCGCCCTTTTGCTCACGACTGCGCTTTGTGCGGCGGTTGCCGCCGATGCCGTGACCCCCGACGACACCGCGCGCTTTCTGGCCGGAATGATGCCGTCGGCGGATTCGTCTTTGATGCCCTTGACCAAAGATCCCACCTGGCAACGCCATGCGAAATTCTTCAACGCGGCCTTTGCCCAACTCGATCAGCGGCAAATGTCGAAAATCCGCGTTTGGTCGGAGGCCCATCTCGCCGCGCCGAAGCCGACCATGTTTTACATGTTCTCGGGTCCCGACTTTCTTTACGCCGATGCGTTCTATCCGAAGGCTTCGATCTATGTGCTGAGCGCGCTGGAGCCGGCAGGGTCGGTACCGGATCTGATGAAATTGCCGCGCGGCGGCGTCGATGCGGCGCTGTCAAATGTGGAGCATTCGCTCGGTTCGATCTTGAGCTTTTCCTTCTTCATCACCAAACAGATGAAGGTCGATTTGCATGCTGGGGAGATCAACGGCGCGCTGCCGCTGCTTTATGTTTTCCTGGCGCGCTCGGGCAAGACCATTCGCGATGTTTCGACGGTCGCGCTCGATGCCAAGGGAACGGCGTATTTCGCCAATGAAAATCCAGGCGCGAACGCGGTGCGCGGAGTGCGGATCGTGTTTGCCGGCGGCGATGGCGCGGAAAAGACGTTGTATTATTTCTCGACCGATCTGTCCGACTCCGGGGTCAAATCAAGCGGCTTTCTGAAATTCTGCGCCACGCTTGCGCCCGGCGATAGCCTGATCAAGAGCGCCTCTTATCTGCTGCATTCCGGCAATTTCGCAATCGTGCGCGATTTTCTCCTCGCCAACAGCACGACGATCATTCAAGACGATTCCGGAATTCCGCTTGGCTATTACAGTCCGAAGAAATGGCGTTTCTTTCCGTTCGGCCGTTACGAAGGCCCGATTGGTGAGTTTCCCGGCCGATATCAGCCATCCTATGCCGCGCTGTTTCAGCGCGCCCAGCCGATCGATTTCGGTATCGGCTATCGCTGGCGCCCGCATGAATCGAATTTGCTGCTTTCGGTCCGGCTGCCGGACGATGGCTCTGCGACAGCGGAGGAGGCGGCTTCAACAACCGATACTGCTACTGCGCCGCCGCCGCCAAAGCCCCAGTTCCAACCCAAGCGTCCGCGCAAGCCGCGTCCTCTACCACCGCCCCCCGAACAACCCTCGCAACCCTGGCGTGGATTTTTCTGGTTTCGCTAAAGGCGAGGCGCGTTACCAACGCACCGTCTGACTCGGTTCGATGAACGGACTCGTTAAGTGCGAGTGGGCGCGTTGGGTCAGATAATGATCGATCATAACGATCATGACGAGAATGGCGAGCACCGCCAACAAATCGATCTGCCGGGGATCGTGACCGCCGAGGCGAACTTTCCAGCGCATTGTTGACGTCCTCCTCGAAAAGAAGACGTTAAATCAATGAAGTGACGCCGCTTCGGTTCCGTTATGGATTGCGGCGTGGTTTAGAAGAGTGCGCTGCAACAGCTTGCACGTCACGGCGTGTTGACGCCGCGCCAGCGGCCGTATCGCCACGGCCGATACCATCGCGCGCGCTCAGGCTTCATCGTCGGAACATTGTCGATTCCCGATGTGCCCCAGGGCTGGCAGCGCAACAGCCTTGCCAGCGTCATCCATCCGCCACCCCATAGGCCAAAGCGCGCGATCGCCTCGTCGGCATATATCGAGCAGGTTGGCAAATGACGGCAATTGTACCCAACGAGCGGTGACAGCGTGTGGCGATAAAGCCAGATCATCGCGCGCCCCGCTTGCCGCGGCATCCGCCCGACGGCGTGGGAACAATCGTCGTGGCAATGCGCCGATGGCGCGTGCGGTTTGGACAGCGATGACTTCATCGGCGAAATGCTTCCACGTTGGGCATTGGGAATGCAATGAGTGACGAAATGATTGCGGTTCCAAAGCATGGAACCGAACGCTCTGAAATAATTGTGCCACAGTCTTGGAAATATCAACGGCGCGCGCGGTCAGGCGACCAAGCTTCTATGGACGATTTGGTCAGCCGCGTTTACGCTTCGTCGTGTGGGATGACAGAATCGCGTTTCGTTGATCGGGAACCGGTGCGGCCGCCTTTTTGGCGTTTGCGGGGGGAAGGAACCAAATTGAAACCCATCAGACTTCGCTTCCGCGGCTCGGCGATGTTGGCCGCTGTCGCTTTATGCATTGCTGTGCCCGGCGCCATTGCCATGCGCGTCGGTTTGGCGAATGCGGAAGAAACTCTCGAAGAGCGCAAACTGCCGATGCAGTTTAGCTGGGTGGAATGCCAGCCGCATTGCCGCGGCTGGATCAGCGCGGTCGGCATCGTGACGGGCGACAGCCCCAGGGATTTCGAGGATTTCGCGCAAGGACGGGATCTGCGCGGGGCCACGGTGGTGTTGGATTCGAGCGGCGGCTCGGTCAACGATTCCATTCAGCTTGGCCGGCGTTTTCGTGGTCTCGGTCTGATGACGACCGTTGGCACCAGCGTGCAAAGGCGCGCCGCCCTGGGCGGTCACGATGTGGTCGAGCCCGAAGCCTATTGCGAATCGATGTGTGTGTTTCTGTTGCTCTCCGGCAAGACCCGCTACGTTCCCGCCGCCGCTCATGTCAGGGTGCATCAGATATGGATGGGCGATCGCGCCGACGACGCGCGGGCGGCGAGCTATTCCGCCGAGGATTTGATGATCGTGGAGCGCGATATCGGCAGGCTCGCCAAATACACTTTCGAGATGGGCGGAGGCGGCGACCTGTTGTCGCTCTCTCTCAACGTGCCGCCATGGGAGGATTTGCATGAATTGTCACGGGAGGAATTGCGGCTCACCAACCTCGTGACGACGGAGGCGCTCGCCGACGTGTTGCCCGCGTTCGGTGGTCCGGCTGCGGTTAATCTCGCCGCAAAACCGATGCAGGATCGTCTGGTGAGCGCGGCGAGCGGCCATGAAGCGGTGGCATCCGCGGCAAAATCCACCAAGACCGCCGAAGCGCTTGCGCCGAGCGCCGATGTGGCGGTCGTGCCGCCGCCGCATTAGCGCAAGGATATCCAATCCAATCCTTAATGCGATTTGATCAGGCCGATGCCTGCGCGGCGTTTTGCGCCTTTGCCTCGATCTGACCGATCGCATCCACCACGGCATCGAAGGTAAGCAACGTGGAAGCATGCCGCGCTTTGTAGTCGCGGACCGGCTCAAGCAGGGCGATGTCGGCCCATTTGCCTTGCGGGGGCTTTCCGTTTTCCTTGAGCATCTTGCGGACGGTTTCGCGCAATTCGCGCAATTCGCCGGCCGTCGAGCCGACCACATGGGCGGCCATGATCGAGGAGGAGGCCTGACCCAGCGCGCAGGCCTTCACTTCATGCGCAAAATCGGTGACGATGGCCCCCTCCATTCGGAGGTCGATCTTGACCGTCGAGCCGCACAGTTTGGAATGGGCGGTCGCGGTGGCGTCGGGCGAGGGCAGGCGGCCGAGCCGGGGGATATTGCCGGCCAATTCGATGATGCGCTTGTTGTAGATGTCGTTTAGCATAGTCCGAACTCGCGCTTCGTGCCCTTGGCGGCTGGGATGCCGGGCCTTATATAGGGCGTGAAATGGTGGAAAGACAGCTACCGTTTCCGGTGGCGGGCCGATAAGCGGCTCGCTTTGCGAGCGAATTGCGAGAATCGAGAATGATGGCCTCAGGCGCCCGGCGGCATGGCCGCCCCGTCTGCCGGTGACACTCCGGTCTTGTTTCCTGACCGGTCGAACGGAGTTGACATGGACGCCTTGATCAAATCCCTCCGCCCGGGAAAAGCCCCCGACCTCAAATCTTCCGAGGCAAAGCCGGCGACGCCCCGGCCTGCCGAGCTCGATCCTTCCGAATTCATGGCGGCCGCCATTCGTCCCGACCAGCTCCGGCCCTCGCGCGCCGAGGCAGAAGCGGCGGTACAGACCTTACTCAGCTATATCGGCGAAAATCCTGGGCGCGAGGGGCTGCTTGATACGCCGCGCCGCGTGGTCGAGGCTTTCGACGAGCTTTATCAAGGCTACCATCAGTGCCCGGCGGAAGTGCTCAACCGCACGTTTGGTGAGACGGCTGGCTATGACGATTTCGTGCTGGTGCGCGATATCGAATTCACCTCGCAATGCGAGCATCACATGATGCCGTTCTATGGCAAGGCGCATATCGCCTACACGCCGGTGGAGCGGGTCGTGGGCCTGTCGAAACTTGCGCGGCTCACCGACATTTTCGCGCGCCGCCTGCAAACGCAGGAACATCTCACCGCGCAAATTGCGGCGGCGATCGACGAAATCCTCAAACCCCGCGGCGTTGCGGTTTTGATCGAGGCCGAACACACCTGCATGTCCGTGCGTGGCGTCGCCAAACACGGCGCCATGACCTTCACCAGTCGTTTCACCGGCATGTTCCGCGACAATCCGGCCGAACAATCGCGCTTCCTGTCGATGGTGCGAGGGCCGCATCGCTAGGATCGAGTCGTGTCCACATCATCTGAAGTCAACAACTTCGAAGAGGGGCTGAATTTCCGGCCCAAATTCGACGCCAGCGGGCTTGTCACCTGCGTGGCCACCGATGCGGCAACGTCGGACGTGCTGATGGTTGCGCATATGAACGAGGAGGCGCTGCGCAAGACGATTGCGAGCGGCGAGGCCTGGTACTACAGCCGCTCCCGGAAATCGCTGTGGCGCAAGGGCGAAACCTCCGGTCATGTGCAGCGGGTCGTTGAAATGCGAACCGATTGCGATCAGGACGCGATCTGGATTCGCGTCGAACAATCGGGCGCGGCCTGCCATACCGGACGCCATTCCTGTTTTTACCGCAAGGTTGAGGTGGCTGAAGGCGGCGTGCGGTTGTCGTTTGTGGATGCGGAACGAAAATTCGACCCGACGGCGATTTACCGCGAGTAACTCTTCGTTTCGCCATGTGGTCAGGGCGAATGACGCGTCTTAACCTCCCCTTAACCATAATCACCGCACTGTGAGCGCGGCCTGGACGTCGGTGGGAGCCTTCGTGCGAGCCAAAAATGGGGTCGTTTCGCAGGGAGAGCGGAGACCAAACATGTCGGCCGACACATCGAGCGCCACGGCAACGGCAGGTGTCGATTCTTCGCGCGCGCGTATTGCCGGTGCGATCAAGCAGGCAGCCAGCTCAAGCGGCACGAGCTTCCAATATCTGCTGACCACCGCCAAAATGGAATCGGATTTCAACCCGTCGGCGGGGGCCTCGACCTCGTCGGCTCACGGGCTTTTTCAATTCATCGACCAGACCTGGCTTGCGACCGTCAAGGAAGCAGGCAGCCAGTCCGGTTACGGCAATTATGCCGATATGATCACCAAATCTTCCGACGGCGGTTATTCGGTTTCCGATCCCGCCGCGCGGCAGGCAATCATGAAGCTGCGCGACGATCCGGCCGTGGCCTCCACGATGGCCGCCGCTCTCACGCAGTTCAACAGTTTCAAGCTGACCGGCATGATCGGCCGGCGTCCGAACGACAGCGAATTATACATGGCCCATTTCATGGGTGTCGGAGGCGCGGCCAAATTGATCGCCAATGCCGAGGACAACCCGCAAGCCTCAGGCGCCCGGCTGTTTCCGAACGCGGCCGCGGCCAATCGTTCGATCTTTTATGAGGGCATCACCGGACGGGCGCGCAGCGTGTCCGAAGTTTATTCGGTACTGTCGCAACGTTACGCCAGCGCCGCGGCTTCACAGGCGACCCGCAATGCGTCGGCCTCGGTCGGCGGGGATATCAAGCCGAACATTGCGGTCGCGAGCGCAACCCCCAGCGCGCCCGCGCCCGGCAATGTGGCCTATCTTGCCACGTTTCCCGACACGCGCGCCCTTGGGCCGGCCACGGTCGCCACGGTTGCGCCGGCATCAACAGGCGCGACGGCTGTGGCTTCCGCGGCGCCGGCCATTCCGGTCTTCCGTTCGCTGTTCCAAGATGGCCAGCCCATCCAGCCGGTGTCGCAAACGGTGAGGGAGTTGTGGGGTAATTCAACTTCTCTGACCGCGGATACACTACCGGCTTCGAGCGCATCTACGACCACGGCATCGGCGGTAGCGGTGTTGCCGGCGAAAGCGTCAAACGGCGGCGGGCTTGATCTGTTTAGCGACCGCAACGGCACCTTCAGCGGCTAATCTTCAGTTGCGGCAGGACCAATCCCGAATTCCCAGCGCCGCGCCGCAGGCCTTAATAAAACGTCAATGAAACCAGTTGCTTATAGTGAACGCTTTGTTAAGCGTGGTGGTTTATTTTGTCTTGCGGGGGCATCGGTCAGCAAGATGCCTGGGTTTTGCGTAAGCCGGCAGGACAATGATCGTTCGGCAGTTCATCAGTTGGGTCAAGACGGCTCCGGCAGGCGAGCGGGCCGAAGCAACGCGGGCATTGGCCCGGGCGTGGCTCATTTCCGATCTCAGCGATGAAGACCGCGCGGCGGCCGAAGGCGCGCTCTTGATGCTCCTGGACGACGTCTCGCCTTTGGTGCGCCGGGCGATGGCTGAGGTATTTGCGCGCAGCGCCGAGGCGCCGGCCGCCATTGTGCAGGCGCTTTCCCTCGATCAGCCTTCCGTGGCCTTGCCGATCCTGGAGCATTCGCCGCTCCTGATCGATGCCGACCTCGTCGATATCGTCGCGACCGCCGACAGCGAAACGCAATGCGCGATTGCCCGTCGTCTTCATCTTCCGGCTTCCGTCTCCGCGGCGATCGCCGAGGTCGGCAGCGCGGCGGCGGCGCTGGAGGTGATCGAAAATGCTTATGCGGAGCTTGCGCCATTCTCATGGGAACGCATTGTTCAGCGCCACGGTCATCTCGCGGCGATCCGCGAATCGATGCTGGTATTGGAGGATCTACCCGCCGCGACGCGGGCCGCGCTGGTCGCCAAATTGTCGGATACGCTTGCCCAGTTCGTCGTCGCCAGGAATTGGCTGAGCGCGGAGCGCGCCGAACGCATCGCAAGCGACGCCCGCGATCGCTCGGCCGTGAACATCGCGGCCGCCTCATGCGGCGAAGACATGCGCGGATTGATCGCCCATCTGCGCGCAACATCTCAGCTCACCGCGGGCTTGATCTTGCGCGCGCTGTTGTCCGGTAATCTCGAATTATTCGAAATATCGCTTGCGGAATTGTCCGATTTGCCGCAAGCGCGCGTTTCCTCGCTGCTGCTCGATCGAGGAGAGGCCAGCCTGGTCGCGCTGTTGAAGCGCGCCGGCCTGCCTGAATCGACTTTCCCGGCATTTCGCGCGGCGCTCGACGTCAATCGCGAATTTGGATTTGCCGACACATTCAATGGCGCGGCGCGGCTACGGCGCAAGATGGTCGAGCGGGTACTGACACATTGCGAGACCGATCAATCTTCGGCCGGCCCGCTGCTGATTCTTCTACGCCGCTTCGCAACGGAATCGGCGCGCGACGAAGCGCGTCTGTTCTGCGACGAATTGGTGGCCGAGCAAGCCGTTGCATCCAAGCCGCGCGGCCTGATCGCGGCGTAAATCCAGATGTTGTTATTTTGACGCGTTTTCGTTACGCGAGCCAACATCCACCCCGGGGCGGGCTTTCGCTCGAAAACGCCTTAATTTTAATCCGCCGGCGTGATGCTGGGAGCCATGACGGCTTCGAGATGCTCGGGCCGGTCGCGATTGACATGCGCGAGGTATTCGTCGGCGACGCCGCGGAGACGGCGGCTCAGTTCGCCCGACATGCTGATCGTGTCGAGCTGTGTGTGCTCGTGAACGATCGCCAGAATGGCGTTGATATGGTGCGTGAACAGATCCGGCGGCACTTTTGCAAGATCCGGCGCGTGTTCGATGACCCGGCAAAGGCTTTCGGCAACAGCTCCAGCCGATGGAAAACCGAAGGTGACGGCGTCGCCTTTGATGTCATGGGCCGCGCGGAAGAATTCGTCGCGTGTGACTTTCGTAAATCCCTGATCGAGGATCGCGGCGTAGGCGGCCGAGAGCCGATTGGATTCGATGCCCATCCATTCCTTGAATTCGCCCGATAGATCCGCAAGCGCTTGCTCGGCGCGCGCGACAGGATCGTCGGTGTCGGTATCGTCCACGCGCCGCAATATCTTGCGCAGCGGATTCGGTTGTGTGATCACGTGGTGATCGGCGAATTTCTGGACCTCGATATCGGATTTTCTCGTCGTCATGTGTTTCTCTGCTAGACGCCGGAACGCGCTTTATCGAGCAGCGAGGGTTGCTGAAGGATTTCCATCTCGCCGCCGACGCGCCGCTCGGGTCCGATATAAGCGCCATTGGGATTGCGCCGGCGATCGGGGCCGAAATAGGTCTTGGTCTTGATGAAGGGACGCGGATTGGCGACGACGTTGAGAATGCGTTGATAAAGCCCCTTGGCCGAGATCGGCTTGGCTAGGAATTCGGTCACGCCCGCATCGCGCGCCACGGTGACGCGCCGTTTCTCGGAATGGCCGGTGAGCATGATGATGGGAGCGAAAGGGTTGCCCTTCGCTTCCGGCTGCCGGATCATCTGTGCGAGCTCCAGCCCGTCGAAGATCGGCATGGCCCAGTCCGTGATGACGATGTCCGGCACGTAATGGGTGTACATTTCGAGCGCAGTGGCGCCGTCTTCGGCCTCATAAGCCTCGCGCGCGCCGAACGAATGCAAGAGCGTCCGCAGAATGCGGCGCATATGCGGATTGTCATCGCATACGAGGAAGCGCAGCTTGTTAAAATCGATACGGAACATGGCCGTGTCCTTCGGGCTCGCCCTTGAGAGACGGTATACCCGTCGTTAACCATATCCCCCACGCGTTAATGAATGGTTGCGGCCATGCGGTCCGTTTACGTGGATTTGATATGGGATCACCGAGCTGAGGTGTCGCGCGGCACCGCCTCGAAGCGTCAATAGCCGAATTGCTCGCGCAAAATACGCTCTTCCAGGCTGTGGCCGGGATCGAACAGCATCCGCATCGAGATGGTCTTGTCTGACAGGACTTCCACCCGGCGCACATCGCGGGCCTCGTCATGGTCGGCCACCGCCGCGACTGGGCGTTTGTCGCCTTCGAGCACCTCAATGACCACAAAAGCGGTATTGGGCAGAAGCGCGCCGCGCCATCGCCGCGGCCGGAACGGGCTGATCGGAGTGAGCGCGAGCAGCTGGGCATTGATCGGCAGGATCGGTCCCTGGGCCGACAGATTATAGGCGGTCGAGCCCGCCGGCGTCGCCACCAGAATGCCGTCGGCGATCAATTCCGGCATGCGTTCGTGCTCGTCGACCAAGATTCTCAGGCGCGCCGCCTGATGGGTCTGACGAAACAGCGCGACCTCGTTGATGGCGTGGTGCAGGTGAGTGGCGCCATGAATATCGGTGGCGCGCATCAAGAGCGGATTGATCAGCGTCTCGCGCGCCGCCGCCAGACGGGAATGAAGATCAAGGGCCGAAAATTCATTCATTAGAAAGCCGATGGTGCCGCGATGCATGCCGTAGATCGGCTTGCCCGAGCGCATGTGCTGATGCAGCGTTTGCAGCATCAAGCCGTCGCCGCCGAGGGCGACGATGATATCGGCATTGTCCGGATCATGGTTGCCGTAAAGGGCGACCAGCCGCGCAAGCGCCTCCTGGGCTTCCGCGCCCGCGCTGGCGACGAAGGCAATTCGGTCAAATCGCTGGGAGCTGGTCATCGGCTGGCCGAAGTCTGATCTGGCGCCATCAATGCGGCACCAC
>DATGJS010000068.1:0-15316 GCA_035295025.1 Bradyrhizobium sp. | reverse complement strand
TTCACCGCATAGAACACGCGGCTGTCAGGCAGCGCCTTGGCGAAATTCTGATAATTGTCGCGCACGATTTCGAGATCGACGACGAGGCAGGGCTCGACGTCCTGGCCCTCGTTCCGGCGGTTGCGCAGGAATTCCCTGATGCGTTCGGTCATAGCACCCTCCAAACGGCCCAAGCGACGGGGCCCGTTCAAATTGTTCTCGGTCGTAGCCTCATGGCCGTTGCCGCACGATGGAGACGCGACGAGGCCTTGAACTCAAACCGAACTGTGCTGCCGTGGATTGGTTGGGAAATTTCCCGCCCGCTCACCTGGCAATGAAGGACAAGCCTTTTCAGTAGCCCGCGCCGGCGTTGGAATACCGGTAGAGACCAAAAAAGCCCGATCCGTCGTTGCTTTAAGTCGCGTCCCCCGTGGAGAGCGGGGTGCGCCGGTTCGCCTCCGGCTGTCAGTCACGGTTGCAAGGAGCAAAGGAACCTTCAACGGCATCTCTGGAGAGAGAGGCTGGCCTCTTTGAGAAAAACTCAAAGCGACCCTCGGTTCTTCATCCCTTGGCGGCTGTCCGGCCTCTTGTCCGGATACCTACCGACTGACACACGACCACAGGCACGTGCGAAATTGGGCAAGTCCGCAAATAAACTTTTTGACTCTGCTTCGCAACATTTTTTTTAGCCTGTGCGGAAATTTCCCTAACGTCTGCTTATGCAAGCCACGCGCGCGCATGCTTGCGCCTGCGTTGAAAAATGAACGCACGTTAAGTTTGCTTAACGGAACGTAAGACTTGAAGCGCTGTGATGATGCGGGCTTGGCGGAGCCGGTCAACTCACGCGCGGCGCGTGAACGGCTCGACGCGCTGTGCGGCGCGGATGAAGGCCGCCATGATGACGACGCCCGCCGCAAACAAGATCGCTTGCAGGGTATGCGCGCCGGTGTCGTCGAGACCGAACAGGATCGCAAGCGCCCAACCGCCAGCAAAAGCCGCGCCGAACACTTCGGCCCCAATCAGGATCGCCGCGCTGATCACGGTGATGACGCTCGGCCAGACGATCTGGCGGGAGCGGTTCGGAGAAGCTTGTGAACTCATGATGGGCCGGTCCTGTTCCAAGGGGCGCAATCTCTCCGAAAAGAGCGCCTCTATCAAGCGCAAAAGGCTCAAAAAAGCCCGATCGCGTGATATAGCAGTTTGCCGTAATTTAAGGATGGAGACGGGATTTTCGATGCCAGACGATGCGAAAACTGTGTCCTTCGCCTCCGATGAGGCGAACCCGCTGCTTCTGCCGTGGCAGACGCCGTTCGAGACGCCGCCCTTTGCCGACATCGCGCCGGAGCATTTCTTGCCCGCCTTCGAGCGGGCGTTTGCCGACCACACGGCCGAAGTCGCCGCGATCACCCATGATCCCGCGCAAGCGGACTTCGCCAACACGATTACGGCGCTGGAGCGTTCCGGCAAATTGCTCGCCAAGGTCTCGGCGGTCTTTCACGCCTTGGTGTCGGCGCATTCCAATCCGGCGCTGCTTGAGATCGACAAAGAGGTGTCGCTGCGGATGGCGCGGCACTGGAACCCGATCATGATGAACGCGGTGCTGTTCGGGCGGATCGTTCAGCTCCGTGATAACCACGCGACACTTGGCCTCACGGCTGAGCAGGTGCGCCTTCTGGAGCGCAGCTATACGCGGTTTCACCGCTCCGGCGCCGGCCTCGACGAGGCGAAGAAGGCTCGGATGGCCGAGATCAACGAGCGGCTGGCCCATTTGGGGACAAGTTTTGGCCATCATCTGCTCGCCGACGAGCAGGACTGGTTCATGGAGTTGGGCGAGGCCGATCGCGAGGGCCTGTCGGACAGTTTTGTCGCGGCCGCCAGCGCGGCGGCCGAGGAGCGCGGCCTTGTTGGTAGGGCGATCGTGACGCTCTCGCGCTCTTTCGTCGAGCCGTTCCTCAAGACCTCGTCCCGCCGCGACCTGCGCGAAAAAGTCTACAAGGCTTTCATCGCCCGTGGCGACAATGGCAACGCCAACGACAATAACGCCGCCATCGTCGAGATCCTCACGCTTCGCGAGGAAAGCGCCAAACTCCTGGGCTACCCGACCTTCGCCGCCTACCGCCTCGAGGACTCCATGGCCAAGACGCCGCAAGCCGTGCGGGGGCTTTTGGAGCGGGTCTGGAAAGTGGCGCGCGCGCGCGCCTGGAAGGACCGTGACGCGCTTCAGCAATTGATCGTTCAGGAAGGCAAAAATTTCGCGCTCGCCGCCTGGGACTGGCGCTATTACGCCGAGAAACTGCGCCAGATCAGCGCCAATTTCGACGATGCCGCGATCAAGCCGTATCTTTCGCTCGATCATATGATCGAAGCCGCCTTCGACTGCGCCACGCGCCTGTTCGGCGTCACATTCACCGAACGGAAGGACATTGCGGTCTGGCATTCGGACGTGCGGGTATGGGAAGTGCGGGATCGCGCCGGTCACCACAAGGCGCTGTTCTATGGCGATTACTTTGCCCGGCCCTCCAAACGTTCCGGCGCCTGGATGACTTCCTTACGCGACCAGCAAAAGCTCGATGGCGTGGTCGCGCCCCTCATCATCAATGTTTGCAATTTTTCCAAGGGCGCCGAAGGCGAACCCGCGCTGTTGTCGCCGGACGATGCCCGCACGCTGTTCCACGAATTCGGTCATGCCCTGCACGGCATATTGTCGGACGTCTTTTATCCCTCGCTGTCGGGCACCAGCGTGTTCACCGATTTCGTCGAACTGCCCTCGCAGCTTTATGAGCATTGGCAGGAGCAGCCACAGGTGCTGCGCCAATTCGCCCGGCATTACCGGACCGGCGAGCCGCTGCCGGACGATCTGCTGCGGCGATTTCTGGCTGCGCGGAAATTCAATCAGGGTTTTGCCACGGTGGAATTCGTCGCCTCCGCGCTGCTCGATCTCGAATTCCACAGCCAGCCGGCGTCCTCGATTTCCGACGTGCGCGCCTTCGAGCGGCGGGAATTGGAGAAAATAGGCATGCCGGCGGAAATCTCGATGCGCCATCGGCCCCAGCAGTTCGGCCATATCTTCTCGGGCGATCATTACGCCTCGGGCTATTACAGTTATATGTGGTCGGAGGTGATGGACGCCGACGCGTTCGGTGCCTTCGAGGAGGCCGGCGACATCTTCGATCCGGCGGTGGCCAAGCGCCTGCACGACGATATTTATTCGTCCGGCGGCTCGCGCGATCCGGAAGACGCCTATGTCGCGTTCCGTGGCCGCGATCCGGCACCCGACGCGCTCTTACGGCGCCGTGGCCTTTTGGAAACGCCGGAGGCCGCCTGAGATGAACTCGCCGCGATATCGCCGCCTCGGTCCGCTGCTCGTCGCGTTATGGATTTTAAGCGCAACGGCGGCCCAGGCCCATCCCCATGTCTGGATCACCTCCACCAGCGAACTGATTTATTCCTCGGACGGCGCGATCACCGGCGTGCGTCACGCCTGGGCTTTCGACGACATGTTCTCGAGTTACGCCTTGCAGGGTATCGAGAGCAAGAAAAAGGGCGTCTACACCCACGAAGAACTGGCGCCGCTCGCTCAAACCAATGTCGAATCGCTCAAGGAATTCGCCTATTTCACTTTCGCCAAGGCTGACGGCAAGAAGCAGAAATTCGAAGAGCCGATCGATTACTTTCTGGAAGAAAAGGCGGGCCTGTTGATCCTGCATTTCACCTTGCCGCTGAAGACGCCGGTGAAATCAAAGGCGCTGGCGCTGGAGGTTTTCGATCCCACCTTCTTTGTCGATTTCAAGCTCGCCGATCAGGATCCGATCCGGCTGGTCGGCGCGCCTGCCGCCTGCCGGGTCAGCTTCCAGCGGCCGAATGACGGCGCGGCAAGCGCGCAATCCATTGGCGAGCAAAACTTCCTCAATGGCGATAATGCCAATTTCGGCGCGATGTTCGCCAACAAGATCACGGTGGCATGCCCATGAGGTTGCCGTCCATCCTTGTATCCCGGCGGGGTCTCACGCATGGATTGGCGATCGGCATTCTGGCCGCTTTCGCTCTCCTGATGCTCGACGGCCTCGTGCATGTCGTGACGGCGCAGACCCCGTTCGGGGTTCCGCGTCCTTCGGCCCAGCCGCCGGTCGGCGGTATCGTCGGGTGGCTATTTGCCAGGCAGTCGGAATTCTACCGCGAGATATCCTCGACGATCCGCGCCGCCAAGTCCGATGGCGGGGCGGTCTGGGCGCTGCTTGCGATTTCGTTTGCTTACGGGATTTTTCATGCCGCGGGTCCAGGTCACGGCAAGGCGGTGATCTCGTCTTATCTGGTTGCTAACCGGGAAACCGCGCGGCGCGGCATCGTTTTATCCTTTGTCTCCGCTTTGTTGCAGTCGCTGGTCGCGGTCCTGATCGTCGCGATCGGCGCGTGGCTGTTGAATGTAACCGCCAAGACCATGTGCGGGGCGGAGCGAGCGATCGAGATCGCAAGCTATTGCCTGATTGCGATCTTTGGCGCTCGCTTGGTCCTAGCCAAAGGCGGCGGTTTTATGCGCGCGTTGCAGCTTCGGCGGCCCTCGCCGGCTCTGGCGCTTGCCGGAGCCGGTGCTGGCGATCATCCTCATCCCGGGCACGGCCCTCACGATCACGGCCCTCACGACCACGACCATTCCCATCCCCACGCGCACGCGGCTCACGCCGGGCATGATCATGATCGCCATGGACATGATTGCGTCGATCCCTCGCATGTCCATGACGAGCATCGCGGCCATTCGCATGGTCCGCTTCCGAATGAGTTGGCTGGTCCCGGCGGCTGGCGGCGCGGCTTTGGCGCGATTTTCGCCGTGGGCTTGAGGCCGTGTTCGGGCGCCATTCTGGTTTTGGTATTTGCGCTGGCGCAGGGCCTGTTCTGGGCCGGGATCGCCGCGACCTTTGTGATGGGGCTGGGCACGGCCATCACGGTATCGGCCATTGCGGTGTTGGCGATTTCGGCAAGAGGCGTGGCGCAGCGGCTCGGTAGCGCAAGTGAAGGCAGCGGCGCGCTGATCATGCGCGGCATTGAGTTTGCCGCCGCGGGGCTTGTACTGCTCTTCGGCGCGGGCCTTTTGTTCGGCTTTCTCGCGGCCGAGCGCGTGACGTGCTTTTAAGGACGGCGGAGGGTCAGGCCTGCGATCCCGATTTGCGCAGCTTCCGCCCCAGCGCCATCATCGGGAAATAATGTCGGTAAAGGTCGTATCGCAGCATGAAGGCGCGCGACAGTTCCGCCCCTTGCATCAGGCGCATCGACAAGAGCGGATCGCTGATCTTGATGGTTTGACCCACGCCATACCCGGGAAAGCCGGTGCCGGTATATTCGGCTTCCGCCCAGGTGCCGCCGGATTGCCGCTCGATCAGGAAAAGGCAGCCGCGTTCGATCGCCTCGCGATCGCTGTCGCGACCCGCCGCCAAAAGCGCCATCAGCGCCCAAGCGGTCTGCGAGGCGGTGGTATGGCCGCGTCCTATGGATCCCGCATCCATATAAGAGGCGCAGCTTTCGCCCCAGCCGCCGTCTTCCTGCTGGTGTGCGACGAGCCAATCGCACGCCCGGCCGATATAAGCCTGGCTCATATCCTCGCCGATGGCACCGAGCGCCGGCAAAACCGCGCCCGTCCCGTAAATATAATTGACGCCCCAGCGGCCGAACCAGGCGCCGTCACTTTCCTGCTCGCGCTTTAGAAAATCGAGCGCGCGGACTATCGAGGGATGTTGGCGCGAAATGCCCAATTTGCCGAAAGCCTCGACGACATGGGCGGTCACATCGACCGACGGCGGATCGAGCGCCTCGCCATAATCGCAGAACGGAATCTTGGTGAGAATCTGCTTGTTGTTGTCCTTATCGAAGGCGCCCCAGCCGCCGCCATGGCTTTGCATGCCGATCAGCCAATCGACGCCGCGTTGGATCGTTTCCTCGATGCCTTTGGCCTGCCACTTCGGAATGTGGCGGAACGGCGCCAGCGCGATCAACGCTACCGCGGTATCATCAACGTCGGGATAGGAGTTATTGGCATATTCAAACGCCCAACCGCCCGGCTTCACATCGGCAAGCTTGATCGACCAATCGCCGGGAACGCGAATCTGACGGTCCAATACCCATTGCACCGATTTCTCGATCGCTTGCGGATAGTCTTCGCTTAAGCCGGCGTCGTCGAAGGCGAGCAACGCCAATATCGTGTCCCACACCGGACTGTTGGTCGCCTGGATGTAGGTCGCTTCCCCCACATCGACGCGCCAGCCCGGATCGTCGAGCGCGCCGAGTCCCTTGGCCATCACCGGATGGTCGATGGCATAGCCTTCGACATGCAATGCCATCAGGCCGTAAATCCAGGGCGGTTGAATCCCGCCCCAGGCGCCGTCGGCGTCCTGATGCTTGATGATCCATTCCAAGACATGACGGATCGCGCCGCCGCGCCACAGGCCGATACTCAGTTTGGCGCCCAAGGCCTGCAAGGCATGCAGCACTTTGTCGGCCGCGCGGAAGAACGCATTCCACGCGCCTGCGCCGGCCTTGGTCGGCAGGTCATAATCGAAATTCCCGCGTCCTTGTGGAAACAGTCCATCGAGCCGGTTTTCCGGTGGCAGCGGCCGGCTCGGCCGCCGCGCCGAGAGGATGGTGAGCGGCATCAAGGTCGCGCGCGCCCATTGTGCGAAATTGTAAATCGAAAACGGAAACCAGACCGGAAACCAGATGACTTCGGGCGGAACGTTCGGGGTTTTCTCCCATGGCCATTCGCCGATCAGCGCGAGCCAATAGCGGGTGAAGACGCGAACATTACGCAAACCGCCTTTGGTGGCGATCCACGCGCGCGCTTTGGCAAGCGCGGGCTCATCGTCGCGATGGCCGAGCGAGCGCAGGGCGGCATAGGCCTCGACGGTTGTGTTGATGTCGCCGTTCGGAGCGCCGTGATAGACCTCCCAAGCGCCATCGGACCGCTGGGTGTCCAGCAGCGAGCGGCCCAGCCGAGCGCGCAGCGGATGGTTCTCAAGACCGAGAAACCAGAGCGCCAGACACCATTGCGCTTCCATGCAGGCATTGGTTTCGGCGCGGCCCACCCAATGCCCGTCGGGCTTTTGATGATCGATCAACCAATGGGCTGCCGCCCGCACCGTCGAATGCAAGGCCGGGCGGTAATTATCGGGATCGGTGGTTGGGCTTTGGGGGTTCGTCACCTTCAAGCTCATGCTTCATCCTGGTTGCGTCCCGCTCGCCTATAGGGAAGGTTTCTGAGAAGTCAAATTCACATCGGCATGAAGTGGCGAAGCGCGGGCAGGAAGAAGATGGCGATGTTGATGACAAAGCCGATGTTCCAGAGGATCGATCTCAGTGCCGGGCGGTTGCCCAAATAGGTCAGCACATAAGCGATCCGCACGATCAGGAACAATACCGCGAGTTCATTGACGAGATTTTGCGGGCAGTCGCGAAATTCAGCCAGCATGACGGCGGCGGCGAAGAAAGGAAACGTCTCGATTCCGTTCTGATGCGCGCCCAGCGCTCGGGCACGAAGCTCGTCGTCGAAGAAAGCGGGATCGCGCGGTTTGGAATTGTCGAACTTTCGAAAATGGATCGCTTTGATCACGGTAATGGTCAGAAGGTAGAGCAGCACGGCTCCAAAAATGCACCATTCGGCGATTGTCATGGCTCCTCCCGACGCACGGCAGCATCATGAATTTCGAAAAAGCGGCCGCGGGGACAGTATCGACACAGTCCCTGTCTTGACAAGGATGGTCCGGCGCGCGAAGCCACCGCGATGACCGTGGCCTCTTCGATCGATCATTCAAAGCCCGCCGCTGACATCGCGCCGGGCCGTATCGGGGTTCTCTTGGTCAATCTCGGCACTCCCGATACGGCGGATGCGCGCGGCGTGCGCGTCTATCTCAAGGAATTCCTGTCCGATCCGCGCGTGATCGAGGATCAAGGCCTGCTGTGGAAGCTCGTGCTTTACGGCATCATTCTGCGCACCCGCCCGGCGCGCAAGGCCCGCGACTATCGGAAGATTTGGAATGTCGCCAGGGGCGAGTCGCCGCTGAAAACCATTACCCGCGCGCAGGCCGAGAAACTTGGCACCGATCTGTCGGGCCCTGATCCTATCCTGGTCGATTGGGCGATGCGTTATGGCAACCCCTCGATCGCTTCACGGATTGACGCGCTGGCCGCCAAGGGCTGCGACCGTCTGTTGGTCGTGCCGCTCTATCCGCAATATTCGGCGGCGACATCGGCCACCGTCTGCGACGAAGTGTTTCGCGTGCTGGGCCGCATGCGCGCCCAACCGGTGCTGCGCGTAACGCCGCCTTATTACGACGATCCCACCTACATCGAGGCGTTGGCGGTCTCGATCGAGACGCATCTGGCGAAGCTCGCGTTTCAACCCGAAATCATCGTGGCGTCGTATCACGGCATGCCGCGCAACTATGTCGAGCGCGGCGACCCCTATGAACGGCAATGCATTGCGACCACCGAAAGCCTGCGCCGGCGCTTAAAGCTCGACGGCTCGCAGCTCTTGATGACTTTCCAGTCGCGCTTCGGTTCCGACGAATGGCTTCAGCCCTATACCGATGAGACCATGGCGAGGCTGGCGAAAGAAGGCGTTCGCCGCATCGCCGTTCTCACGCCGGGATTTTCCGCCGATTGCCTGGAAACGCTGGAAGAAATCGCGCAGGAAAACGCCGAGATTTTTAAGCATCATGGCGGTGCGCATTTTTCCTTCATTCCGTGCCTGAATGACAGCGAGGGCGGCATGGATGTGATCCGGCAATTGGTGCTGCGCGAGCTTCAGGGCTGGATGTGAAGCCGAGGATCACGCCACGCCGGCGCGGAGCAGATCGTGCAGATGCACGATGCCGACCGGCTTATGAGCCTCGGTGACGACCAGCGTCGTGATTTTCAGCGAGTTGAGAACTTCCAGCATCTCGCTGGCGAGCATCGAGGGCGGCACCGTCTTCGGCTGCCGCGTCATGATGTCTTCGACCGATACCGCAAGCAAATCGGGACGCATGTGACGGCGCAAATCGCCGTCGGTGATGATGCCCGCAAGTTCGCCGGCAGCATTCACGATGCAGACGCAGCCCAGCCCCTTGGCCGACATTTCGACCACGGCGTCCGACATTTTGGTGCCGAGCGGCTTGACCGGCATTTCGGCGCCGGTGCGCATGAAATCGCGGACGAATTTGAGCATCGCGCCCAATTTGCCACCGGGGTGGAAATTGGCGAATTCAAGCGCGGTGAAGCCGCGGCCCTCCAATAGCGCGATCGCAAGCGCATCGCCGATCGCCGCCTGCATCAAGGTCGAGGTGGTCGGCGCGAGATTGTGCGGACAGGCCTCGCGTGCCCTCGGCAATTCGATCACGACATCGGCGGCTTGCCCGAGCGAAGAGGCCGCATTGGATGTGACCGCGATCATCGGAATCGCAAAGCGCGCCGAATAATTGACGAGGTTCTTCATCTCAGGCTGCTCGCCCGACCATGACAGCGCCAATAGCACGTCGTCGGCGGTGATCATGCCGAGATCGCCATGGCCGGCCTCGGCCGCATGCACGAAGAAAGCGGGCGTGCCGGTGGAGGCAAGGGTGGCGGCGATCTTGCGCGCCATATGGCCTGATTTACCGAGGCCGGTGACGATGACCCGTCCCTTGGCTTGCCGGATCAGATCGACGGCGGCCGCAAAGGTTACGCCAAGCGGCCCTTGCAGCGCGGCCACGAGCGCGCCGAGGCCGCTGGCTTCCGTCTCCAGCGTTCGCAACGCGGATTCGACCGATGCGGAAGCTGGGCCGGAGGATGGGGCCATCAGTGGTTTCGAAGGGGACATACGGTTTTCCGAGCGGGCATCGTTTGAAAGCCCCTCTAGCTTCCATAGCACGGCGGGACCTTTACGGCGACGCGGGATGTCCCTCTCAACGGCTCATTAACCATCATTGTTTTAACTCCGTTAACGACGTTTTCCGAACCGGCATGCGCCCGTCGGAAGGCGTGTCAAATAAGCGTATGAATTTGTTGAGGTATTTTTGTCGTGATGCCGACGCCAGCCACGGGCCGTCGCGAGCGCGTAACGTTGTTGCGTGCCGCTTTGCCATGGTTGGTGCTGATCGGGGCCATCCCGTCTGTTCAGGCCCAGACCCTCACGCCCGACCTGCTGCGGCCTGTCCCGGACGGCTTTCTCGCGCCGAAGGATTCACCGCTGCGCAGGCCCGCCGAGGCGATCGGCAACACCCCTGGCGATGCCGCCACAAATGGGCGCTCGAATAAAGACAGGCCCGCGCCATCGCGGATCGGCAATATTCCAAGTTACGGCCTGCCGGCGGGCTCTGGCGCCGCCGAGGCTGGTTTCGATTCGCTCAATCGCACCCGCAAGAAGCCGAAACTCTTTCCCGGCCAAGCCAAGCCAAAACCGTCCCCGGGGCCCGGTACGCCGATTCCGGATGCGAACGGCCCGGCTGGCGTAAACGGGCGCCCGCGCCTGACGCCACCGCCCTCCGACACCGCCCACAAGCCGCCGATCGCCCCCGCCATCGCCGGCACGGTCGCCGGCCAGCCGCCGCGCAAGCCGCTCAAGGCCGATGACGACCCGTTCGGCCCGGTCGGCGACTATGCCGGCAGCTTTCTGATCAAGTCCGCGCTCGAACTGCGCGGCGGCTATGACACCAATCCCGGCCGCATCATCGTGCCGCAGGGCGCGCCGTTCTGGGTGGTCGCGCCGGAATTTCTCGCGGTCTCCGATTGGGGGCGCCATGCGCTGGTCGCCGATTTGCGCGGCTCCTTCACCGGCTATGGCAACAGCCTGCCGCCGATCGTGAATGGGGCGATCTCCTCGGCGCCGACCGATGTGAACCGGCCGGATTTCACCGGCCATATCGACGGCCGCGTCGATATCACCGAGGACACCCGCATCACCTCGCAATTGCGGCTGCGGGTCGGTATCGACAATCCCGGCAGCCCGAACGTTCAGGCCGGCCTTGCCACCTATCCGGTCCTGGCGACGTTCGGCAGCACGCTCGGCATCGACCAGAAATTCAACCGTCTGGAGATCGCGGGCGGCGCCACCTTCGACCGCACCGTCTATCAGAATTCCACGCTCACCGACGGCACCATCGCCAGCAACGCCGACCGCGCCTATAATCAATATGGTGGCGTCGGCCGCGTCAGCTACGAATTGACGCCGGGGGTGAAGCCGTTTGTCGAGGCGGAAGCCGACAGCCGCTTCCATGACCAGATCATCGATATCTCGGGTTTTGCGCGCAATTCGAACGGCGGCTACGCCAAGGCCGGTAGCTCGTTCGAATTCTCACGCCTTCTCACCGGCGAAATCGCGGTCGGATTTGCCGAGCGCAACTATGCCGATCCGCGGCTGTCCCGTCTCGAAGGTCTGTTGACGTCGTCCTCGTTGACCTGGACGGCGACGACGCTGACGACGGCGAAATTCTTCTCCACCACCTCGATCGACGAGACCATCGTGCCGGGCGTCTCGGGCGTATTGACGCACACCTATACGTTTGAGGTCGATCATGATTTTCGCCGCTGGCTGACGGCGATCGGCAAATTCACCTACGGCACTTACGATTATCAGGGCGACGGCCGCTCCGACAAAACCTATTCGCTCGAGGGCGATCTGATCTACAAGCTGACCCGCAATTTGTGGATCAAGGGCACGCTGCGGCGGGACATTCTCAATTCCAACGTGCCGCTGGCAAGCTCGGCCTCGACCGTGGTGATGCTCGGCGTGCGGGTGCAGAATTAGATTCCGCCGTCATACCCCGCGAAAGCGGGGTATCTAGCAGCAGCTACCCGCCTGGATCGGCGGGCAAGGCACCGAGCCATAAGAGCAGAACACGCAGCAATCGCCGGCCAACGGCTTGAGCCGTTCGCCACAAGCTTTGCAGTCATAGAAGAATTGGCAGGCATCGGTCGGCATCGTCTCGATCGACGAATGATCGCATTTCGGGCAGGTTAGCGTCGATTGGAGCTGCATGGCTTTATCGTACCAGCTTGACGGCGACGGGTTCGATCACCGCATCCCAAGCGAGGGCTAATGCGACGAACACAGTCCCAATGGTTAATATGGCCGCCATCCGCTTGGTCGGTGCCGCGGGTGAACAACCGCTGCTTGTGCGGCAAGCGACGGTCCGGCGCCGAAAATACGTGACCCAGGCCGTGAGCAGGGCCCAGCAGGCTGCGCCCAGAAAATAGAGCCGCCATTCGGCGAGAAATTCCATGCCACTGAAGATCGCGCCTCCGGCTCCAAGCCCGGCCAGAGCCATTGGAATGGCGCAGCAGGATGAGGAGACAAGCGCGCCAAGGCCGAATGCCGTGCCTAATCCGGCAACCCATCCCGTGGGAACCTCGGGTGCGGTGACGAGGATGCGTGGGGTGTCGTCGGTATCGGTATGAGTCACGGTCATGAGATTGGCTCCTTAGAGCATGATCCGGAAAAGTGTGAAGCGATTTTCCCTCGCGACAAACGCCAAAGGCGTTTGCGCGGAGATCATGCTCAAACAAAGAATTAAAGCGCGATGACGATTCGACTAAATCTCATCGCGCTTTAGTCTAGCTTCAGGCACTCTGGCACTTGGAGTTGGTACGGGTTCAAGCGCGAAAGGATCACAAAAATGAGAGGTCTCACCATCGGGCAATTGGCCAAATCGACGGGGGTCAATCCGGAAACCGTGCGCTATTACGAGCGCATTGGCTTGATTGCGCGGCCCCGGCGAACCGAGGGTGGACATCGGACCTATGACCGGGAGGCGATGAGGCATTTGGCATTCGTGCGCCGCGCGCGCGAGCTCGCCTTCAGCATCGCCGAGATTCGCGCGTTGCTGACCCTGGCGGCTCCCGGCCATCATTCATGTGCCGAGGTCCGCGATGTTGCAAGCGCGCACCTTGTCAACGTTCGAGCAAAAATAGCGGATCTGGCGAAATTGGAAGTCATCCTGAGCGCGACCATCGCCAAATGTGGCGATCGTCCGCCGGATTGCCCGATCCTCGACATGCTCGATCACGGGACAGCGTAGAACGGTTCGGGCAGGAGCTAAGAAGATTCACCCCGGCAGATTCGTCGAACCCATCAGGAAATGATCGATGGCCCGCGCACACAGCCGCCCCTCGCGGATCGCCCAAACCACGAGCGATTGCCCGCGGCGCATGTCGCCGGCGGAAAACACCTTCGGCAGCGAGGTCTGATAGTCGGCCGTGTTGGCGCGCACATTGCCGCGCGGGTCGAGTTCGACGCCGAGCGTCTTCAAAAGCCCCTCATGCACCGGATGCACGAAACCCATCGCGAGCAGCACGAGCCCCGCCTCGAGTTCGAATTCGCTTCCCGCAATCGGCTTGAACTTGTCATCGACCTCAGCGCCATGCAGCTTGGTCACTTTGCCGCCGGCGCCGGAAAATTTTTGCGTCAACACCGCATATTCGCGGCGTGCGCCTTCGGCCTGGCTTGAGGAGGTCCGCATCTTGAGCGGCCAGTTCGGCCAGGTGAGGGCCTTGTTTTCGTGCTCGGGCGGCGGTGGCATGATTTCGAGCTGCGTCACCGAAAGCGCGCCTTGGCGGAATGACGTGCCGATGCAGTCACTTCCGGTGTCGCCGCCGCCGATCACGACGACATGCTTGCCGCCCGCGAGAATGTCACGCGCGCCCCCGAGCGGCTCGTTGCCGACGCGGCGGTTTTGTTGGGCTAAGAAATCCATCGCGAAGTGAATGCCGTCGAGATCGCGGCCGGGAATTGGCAGATCACGCGGGGCTTCCGCGCCGCCAGTGAGCGCAAGCGCGTCATATTCGCCAAGGAGTTGGCGCGGATCGAGCGTGCCTTGTCCGCCGCTTCCGACATGGGCGCCATAATGGAAGGTAACGCCCTCGGCTTCCATCTGGGCGACGCGGCGGTCAATGATGTGCTTTTCCATCTTGAAGTCGGGAATGCCGTAGCGCAAAAGCCCGCCCGCTCTGGCGTATTTCTCGAACACATGCACGTCGTGACCGGCCCGCGCGAGCTGCTGCGCGCACGCCAAGCCCGCCGGTCCCGAGCCGACGACCGCGACTTTCCTGCCGGTCTTCTCGGAAGGCACCTCCGGCTTGAGCCAGCCATTCTCCCAGGCGCGATCGACGATCGCGCATTCGATGGTTTTGATCGTAACCGGATTGTCGTCGATGTTGAGCGTGCAGGAGGCTTCACATGGCGCGGGGCAGATGCGCCCGGTGAATTCGGGGAAATTATTGGTCGAATGCAGATTGCGCGAGGCTTCTTCCCAATCGCCTTGAAAGACGAGGTCGTTGAAATCAGGAATCTGGTTGTTGACCGGGCAGCCCGGCGTGCCCGGCTGAACCGAACCCGTGCCATGGCAATAGGGAATACCGCAATTCATGCAGCGTGCGGCCTGGTCGCGCGTTTCCTTCTCCGTCAACGGAACGACGAATTCATGAAAATGCTTCAGGCGTTCGGCCACGGCTGCATATTTGCGGTCGTGCCGATCGATTTCGAGAAAACCCGTGACCTTACCCATCTAACCCCGAAGTCCCTGCATCCCAATTCGTCCTGGTCGTGTTACGTCATTGCGAGGAGCCCGCGACAAAATTGCGGAGCAATTTTGCGCTAGAGCGACGAAGCAATCCAGTTTTTGCTTCATGTCGCCGATGGATTACTTCGCGGCGCTCGCAATGACGGCCTTGGTAACCCTTGTTGCTACGCCCCGATCGCGATTTTCGGTTCGGCGTCGGCATTCGCCTTCAATTCCTTTAGCGCGCGGCGGTATTCAACCGGCATGACTTTGCGGAATTTCGGCAGCCAATTTTTCCAATTGCCGAGAATTTCGGCCGCGCGTTTGGAGCCCGTCAGTTTGGCGTGACGGCTGATCAACACATGCAACCGCTCGACATCGGAATCCAGAAGATCCTGGAACACGTCGACCCGGCCATGGGCTTCGAGGTCGCCCGATTGGTGGTAGGTGTTCACGTTGACCATTTCTTCCGACAAGACGTGTTCGAGTTCGACCATCGCCATATTGCAGAGTTTGGCAAAGTCGCCGGATTCATCCAGCACATAGGCGATGCCGCCGGACATGCCGGCCGCGAAATTGCGCCCCGTCTTGCCGAGCACCACGACGATGCCGCCGGTCATGTATTCGCAGCAATGGTCGCCCGCGCCCTCGACCACGGCGACCGCGCCGGAGTTGCGCACCGCGAACCGCTCGCCGGCGATGCCGCGGAAATAGCATTCGCCCTCGATCGCGCCATACAGCACCGTGTTGCCGACAATGATCGATTCTTCCGGCACGATACCGCTATCGCGCGGCGGCTTGATGATGATCCGGCCGCCCGACAGGCCCTTGCCGACATAGTC
>DATGJS010000067.1:0-19343 GCA_035295025.1 Bradyrhizobium sp. | reverse complement strand
GCTGGGTAGTTGGACGACATCGAAAGCATCGCTTGATTTGACGGTTATCGAAAAATGTTGTTGGCGTCTCGCGCGCTCTTTGCGTCTTGGTTCGCGGACCCATCTTTCGCTGTCGTGATCATCGTTGCAGGGGCATGATTTTTGCTGCGGCTTTCAGGCCGAAGTAACGATCGCTCGGTGTCTCTTCTACGAAAGCATACCGATTTTGCATTCATCCCCGCCCATCGCGCGAAAATTCTCCTCGCCGGCTTCTCCGGACCGAGGACGGGATGTCGCGGCCGTATTGACCGAGGCGGCGCCGCGGAACCGGCTGCGCACGAATCTCCTGCGGCTCGTGTGGTCGCTCGGAAGCGTCGGCCTCGTCACCGCGCTGATGTTGCTGGTCGAGCGAAATAGCGCAGCCAGCCTGGTTCCGATCGCCTATTTGATTCCGGTCATTGTCGCCGCGACCCGCTGGGGGATTTGGCCGGCGACTTTTGCCTCGATCGCCAGCATGGCGGCGGCGGATTTTTTCTTCTTTCCGCCGATCTATAGTTTCGAGCTCGAAGACCCGCAAGAAGTCGTCGATCTTCTGCTGTTTCTCGTCGTCGCACTTGTCAGCAGCAATCTCGCTTCGCGATTGCGGCAGGAAACCGAAACGTTGCGCCAGCGCGAGCGCGACATTCAAAATCTCTATGATTTTTCCCGGCGGCTGGCCGCTTGCTTCACGGTGTCGGAGCTGATTGCCGCGATCGAAAATTATCTATCCCGAACGCTCGGCCAGTCCGTGGCTTTCTTCGCGTCGCGAAGCGACGGGCAATTCGAACTGCCGAAATCCGGCGCGGTGCCCAAGGCGGTGCGAGAGAGCGCTGCTTCCAAGCCCGCTTTCGCGGAAGTTTTTTCGCACTCCGTGACGGACGAAGCAACGCAGCACCTCTGGCTGATACGGCTGGTACGCTCGGAGACGGCGGCCCTCGGACTGGTCGCGGTCGATATCGGCGCGGGCGCCGTCACCATTCTGGCGGAGCGAACCCGCCGCGTGGAAGTAATCCTCGAAGAAGTCTCCTTGACGTTGCGGCGGATCGACATCGAGAAAGCGATGGAGGATGCCCGGCTGCGATTGCAGGCCCAACTGCTCAGAGATGCCTTTCACGGCACGCTGTCGCACGAATTGCGCAGCCCGCTCTCGGCCATTCGCGGTTCGGCAAGCGTTCTGGAAACCATCCCCGCGGTCCAGAGCGATGACCGCGCCCGCTCGCTCGTGGAAGCGATATCCGATGAAGTCGCCGAGCTCGACGGCTTCATCCAAAACCTGCTCAACGCCACGCGCGTCACCGCGGGCGGCGTCAACCCGCATTTCGCATGGGCCGACCCCCGAGATATCGTCAACGCGGCCATCAAAGCGCGGGCGCGACGGCTGTCGGCGCATCGGATCGAGGCCGAATTCGCCGAGGACTTGCCGCTCGTCTACGCCGATTCCGGTTTGATCGAGGAATCCTGCGGACAACTGCTCGAAAATGCCGCCAAATACTCCCCGTCCGGTTCGACCATCTCGGTGCGCGCGGCCTGCAAGCAGGGCGACGTCGTGCTGTCGGTCTCCGACCGGGGCGTCGGAATCACCCCGGACGAACGGCACCATCTGGGTCGGAAATTATTCCGCGGCCAGCGTCATCAGGCGAGCGTTCCGGGATCCGGCCTCGGCTTCTGGATCGCGTCGATCTTTGTCGGTGCGAGCGGCGGCAAAATCGAAATTACCAGTCAAGGACAGAGCCTGGGAACGACCGCATCGATCACGCTGCCTTGCTCCGCCGTGACGCAATCCAAAAAAACGGTCATGCCCCATGAATAGGCCTGCCAATATCGTGCTCCTGATCGAGGATGAATCGAAGATAAGGCGGTTCCTGCGCGCGGGCTTCGAGCTGCAAGGCTATTCGGTCATCGAGGCGGAGAACGGCGCCGATGGATTGAAAGCCGCAACCTTCGGCGCGCCGAACCTCATCATTCTCGATCTGGCGTTGCCGGATCTCCATGGCTCGGAAGTTCTCGAGCGAATTCGATCCTGGTCGAATGTTCCGATCATCATCCTCTCGATCGTATCGAGCGAGGACGAAAAGGTCCGACTGCTTCAGGCCGGCGCCGACGACTATGTCGTCAAACCCTTCGGCATGGCCGAACTCCTGGCGCGGAGCGAGGCCGCGCTACGACGGTATTTCAAGAGCGCGACGGAAAATCCGGTCGTGGTGGCGGGTCCCTTGTCGATCGACCTTGTGAGCCGAATGGTATCGCTGAACAAGCAAACGGTGCGGTTGACCCGAAAGGAATATCGCCTGCTTCATATCCTGGCGACACATGTCGGACTCGTGGTGACGCACGACCAATTGCTGAAGGAAATCTGGAGCGGCAATCAGCGGGACAATATCCAATATTTGCGTATCCTCGTCCGCAAACTGCGCCAGAAGATCGAAACCGATCCCAATCGCCCTCGCCTGCTCGTGACCGAATCCGGCGTCGGCTATCGTCTTCAAGCGCGTCTCGAAGACATGGCCGCCGACTGAAACGGCTTGGTTTCATAAAATATAAAAATTATATATTTTTAGGCTCGAAATGCTTATTCTGCTCAATGAAAATGCCTATTCTGCCCAGGAAATGGGGAGCGGAGAGCGTTGGATTTTCTGGTTAAACACTTCTCCATCATGGGCCTCGATGGCCAATATTGGATGCTGGTCACGGCCGCGGTGATCGCGGCCTTCGTGATCGTCGCCCGTCATGGCCGCGGTGGAATCTGACGATCTTCATTCGCGCCGCTTGATTTTGTTGGCTGCCCCACGCAATCTCATCTACCGGCACCCGCCCCATCGCGGCGTGGATTTTGATATTCGTCATCGAGAGCCATCATGAAATTCTTTGTAACCGTAACTGCATTGGCGATCAGCGCGACCGGTGCAAATGCCGCTTCAAAGGTGCCCGTATCGAGTGGCGATCAATTGCTCAACTGCACCGCCAAGGTGCTCCATTCCGAAGAGCTTCCCTTCGCGCCAGAGGGCCAGTGGCTCGTGAAGGCCACGCTTGAGATCACGCCGCCCCATGGCGATGCCTACACGGCGACGGTGCAGGATTGGACGCCGTGGCAAATCCCGCCGCCACGGCGCGGTCAAACCTTTCGGCTGCTTTGCGACCCGGCTCATTTCGGCGATTTGCACCTGATCTCGCGGCAACCGATCCGAGCCGCCTTTTAAAACGCCTCTCTTTTGATCAGCCGTCTGATGAAGGCGATGGCGGGGTTCCATTCCCCCTCGCCTTATATGAAGAATTTATATTTCCGGTCGTCGCCACATCTCGTTTTCCAACGGCCTTGTGCGTCAATAAGGCGCGGACCCATGAGGGTCGATGCGGATCCAATATCCGCCCCGTCTGGCACGCGCCTTGCATAAAAATCGACCGTGCTGAACCCCTTCAGCACGACACATTGGAAATCGTAATGCCCCCCTTTGTCGCTCGTCCCGCCCGCCATCTGTCACCGACGCCGACATCGATCGAGGTGATCGCCCGCTTCGTTCTGCGCATGATGGTTCTGGTATTATTCGCCGCGTTCGGGCACATCGGCTTTCAGCAGAGCTTTGCCGTGCTGTTATGGATGTCCGCCATTCTGAGCGCCGCGCTCGCGACCTTCGATCGCGACCAACCGTTCGATCTCGCGCTTAATCATTGGGATGAGACCGCAGCCTATGCCGCGCTATGCAGCCTGATCTGCGCGTTCTCCCCGCCCGCACAATGGGGCTGATCATTCCGCGGCGGTGCGCATCTCCACGCGCTCGGCCTTGACCGCGCAGAACTTGAATTCGGGAATTTTCCCGAACGGATCGAGCGCCGGATTGGTCAAAAGGTTCGCGGCCGCCTCCGCATAGCAGAACGGCATGAACACCATGTTCTCCGGCACGTCGCGGTCGGAGCGCACCTTGATCTCGACCGCGCCGCGCCTCGTTTGCAGGCGGATGAAATCCCCCGGCCGCAATTTCATGCCGCGCATATCCCCAGGCGACATGAAGGCGATGGCTTCCGGCTCGATCTCGTCGAGCACATGGGAGCGGCGCGTCATCGAACCGGTGTGCCAATGTTCGAGCACGCGCCCGGTGGACAACACCATCGGATATTCCGCATCGGGCAATTCGTCCGGCGGAATGACCTTCGCCGGCACGATCTTGCCGCGGCCGTTCTCGGTCGGAAAACCCGTGGTGAAGATGATCTCGTTGCCGGGCTTGTCCGGATCGTCCACCGGATAAGTCACCGCGCCCTCGCGCACCAAACGATCCCAGGTGATGTTCTTCAGCGACGGCATGATCTGCGTCATCTCGGCAAAGACGTCGGCGGGACCGGAATAATCCCAGGGTAGCCCCATGCGCTTGCCGACCTCCTGAATGATCCAAAGGTCCTGCCGCGCCTCGCCGGGCGGCTTGATCACTTCGCGCGCGAGTTGAACGCGGCGATCGGTGTTAGTGAAGGTTCCGGATTTTTCCGCGAACGCCGACGCCGGCAGGATGACGTCGGCATGAAAGGCCGTTTCGGTGACGAACAAATCCTGCACCACGAGATGTTCGAGTTTAGCGAGCGCCTCGCGGGCGTGCTGCAAATCGGGATCCGACATCGCGGGATTTTCGCCCTCGATATACATGCCGGTGATTTCATCCCGGTGGATCGCGTTCATGATCTCAACCACCGTGAGGCCCCGCTCGGGATCGAGCGTTTGATTCCACAGCTTCTCGAAATTCCCGCGCATGTCGGCGCGGCCGACCGGCTGGTAGTCAGGAAAGAACATCGGAATCAGACCCGCGTCCGAAGCGCCTTGCACGTTGTTCTGGCCCCGCAACGGATGCAATCCCGTGCCGGGACGGCCGACTTGGCCGGTGATCAGCGCCAGCGCGATCAGGCAGCGCGCATTGTCGGTGCCGTGCACATGCTGGCTGATGCCCATGCCCCAGAAAATGATGGAGGATTTGGCGCGCGCATACATTCGCGCCACTTCGCGCAGGGTTTCAGCCGCAATCCCGCAAATCGGCGCCATTTTCTCCGGCGTGAATTCCGTGATCTTGGCCTTCAGCTCGTCATAACCTTCGGTATAACCCGCGATATATTGTTCGTCGGTGAGCCCTTCGGTGATGATGGTGTTGATCATCGCATTGAGCATCGCGACATCGCTGCCGGGCTTGAAGGCGAGATGTTTATAAGCGTGGCGCGACAGCGTTTGCTTGCGCGGGTCCATCACGATCAGCTTGGCGCCGCGCTTGGCCGCGTTTTTGATATAGGTCGCCGCGACCGGATGGTTGACGGTCGGATTGGCGCCGATCACCCAGATCACCTCGGCATCCATCGCCGCCGCAAACGGCGCCGATACCGCGCCCGAGCTTAAGCCCTCGAACAAAGCGGCAACCGATGAGGCGTGGCAAAGCCGCGTGCAGTGATCGACATTGTTGGAGCCAAAGCCGGTGCGCACCAGCTTCTGGAACAAATAGGCTTCTTCGTTGGAGCCCTTGGCCGAGCCGAAGCCGGCAAGCGCCTTGACGCCCTTGCCATCGCGAATCTTCACAAGGCCCTTGGCGGCGATATCGAGCGCCTCGTCCCAGGATGCCTCGCGGAAATGAGTGAAGGGATTGGCCGGATCGACCTGGTCGTTGGCGTTCTTCTTCGCATTGGGCAGACGCACCAATGGCTTCTTCAGCCGGTGGGGATGATGGATGTAGTCGAATCCAAACCGGCCCTTGACGCAGAGCCGGTTGTGATTGGCCGGGCCGTCGCGCCCTTCGGCGTAAATCACCTTCTCGTCCTTGACCTGATAGGTGACCTGGCAACCGACGCCGCAGAACGGGCAGAGTGAATCGACCTTGCGGTCGGCATAGATGACGCGGCTCTGATGCTCGTCCAGCATCACGGCCGGCATCAGCGCGCCGGTCGGACAGGCCTGCACGCATTCGCCGCAGGCGACGCAAGTCGATTCCCCCATCGGATCGTCGAAATCGAACACAATCTTGGAATCGTGGTTGCGATAGGCCATGCCGATGACGTCGTTGACCTGCACCTCGCGGCAAGCCCGCACGCACAGGCCGCACTGAATGCAGGCGTCGAGATTGACGCGCATCGCCGGATGGCTGGCATCGCCTTGCCAGCGCTCGGCCGCGGGGAAACGGCTCTCGGTCACACCGGTTTTTTCGGCCCAATGCCAGAATTTCGAATCCGGATCGTGCGAGGTCGCGCGCGCCGGCTGATCGGCGACCAGAAGCTCCATCACCATCTTCTGCGCCGCGACCGCGCGCGCGCTCGCCGACTTCACTTTCATGCCGACGCTTGGCGTGCGCTTACAGGACGCCGCCAGAACGCGCTCGCCCTCGATCTCCACCATGCAGGCGCGGCAATTGCCGTCGGGCCGATAGTCCGGCTGCGGCGAATAACATAGATGCGGGATTTCCTTGCCCTGGCGTTTGGCCACCTGCCAGATGGTTTCACCGGCATTGGCTTCGACCTGTTGGCCGTCGAGTTCGAACTGGATCTTGGTCATTCCGCGGCTTCCTTGGGAAGGAACTCATCGGGAAAATATTTAATGACGGAAGTGAGGGGATTCGAGGCCGCCTGACCCAAACCGCAGATCGAGGCGTCGCGCATCGCCTGACTCAATTCGTCGAGCAATTCGCGGTTCCAGACCGGCTTTTCCATCAGGATCACGGCCTTCTGCGTGCCGACGCGGCAGGGCGTGCATTGGCCGCAGCTTTCGTCTTCGAAAAAGCGCATCAAATTGAGCGCGGCCCCCTTCACGCTGTCCCGATCGGACAAAATGACGATTGCGGCCGAGCCGATGAAGCAGCCATATTTTTCCAGCGTGCCGAAATCGAGCGGGATATCATCCATCGACGCCGGCAGGATGCCACCGGACGCGCCGCCCGGCAGATAAGCGTGGAAGGTGTGGCCGTCCGCCATGCCGCCGCAGAACTCCTCGATCAATTCGCGCACGGTGACGCCGGCCGGCGCGAGTTTCATGCCGGGGTTTTTCACCCGCCCCGAGACCGAATAGCTGCGCAAGCCGTGACGCTCATTGCGGCCCTGGCCCTTCCACCATTCCGCGCCTTTTTCCACGATGTCGCGCACCCACCACAGCGTCTCGATGTTGTTGATCAATGTCGGCAGGCCGAACAGCCCAACCTGAAACGGATATGGCGGCTTATGGCGCGGCAGGCCGCGCTTGCCTTCGATGCTTTCCAGAAGCGAGGATTCCTCACCGCAAATATAGGCGCCGGCGCCGCGCCTTAAATGCAGGCGTGGTCCGCCCGGCGGCAGTTTGGCAATCTCACGCGCGAGAATTTCGCGCGCGGCCGGATATTCGTCGCGGATATAGATGTAAACATCCGCCGCCTCGACGATATGCGCGCCGATCAGCGTGCCTTCGAGAAAGCGATGCGGGTCGGTTTCGAGATAATAGCGGTCCTTGAACGTTCCGGGCTCGCCCTCATCGCCGTTGACCGCCATCAGCCGCGGGCCCGGTTCTCCCAATACCGCGCGCCATTTACGCCCCGTCGGAAAACCGGCGCCGCCAAGGCCGCGCAACGAGGCGTCATCGAGCGCCTTGAGCAGATCTTCCATTTTCAATTCGCCCGCGCGCAACCGATGGAGCAGCCGGTAGCCGCCATCGGCCAGGTAAGCATTGTAAGCGATGTAATTGGGCACATCGGCGTGGGTATCGCCACCCTTGGCCGCCGCGAGCACGCTTTGCACGCTGGCCCGATCAACGAAATGGTGGCCGACCTCAGCCGCGGGAGCGGTATCGCAACGGCCGACGCACGGCGCGCGCACCACGCGAATGGTGGGACTCGCAGCATCTTGCAGGTCGCGCAGCAATTTTTCCGCGCCCATCATGGCGCAGGTGAGCGAGTCGCAGACGCGAATGGTCAGCGGCGCGATATCGGGCTTCCCCTCCTTCACCACATCGAAATGGGCGTAGAAGGTGGCGGTCTCGAATACTTCCGCAAAAGAAAGCTTCATCTCGTCGGCGAGCGCGGCCAGATGCGCGGCGGAAATCTGATGATATTTGTCCTGGATCAGGTGCAGATGCTCGATCAACAGATCGCGCCGGCGCGGCCGCTCGCCCAGCAGCGCCTCGACTTCCTGCGCGGCGATGGGATCGATCTGACGGCCCTTGGGGGTGGATTTGGCCCGTTTGCGGCCTTCACCCGGATGTTCAAAGGGGCGGACCTGCTGCACGTCATGGCTCATGTGACGTTCTCATTTCTGCGGGCGACGAGGGTCATCTAATCACCGGAGGACCAAATGCCTAGAGCATGATCCGGAAAAGTGTGAAGCGGTTTTCCGAAAAGATCATGCTCAAACAAAAAATTAAAGCGCGATGACGATTCGACTAAATCTCATCGCGCTTTAGTGCCACCTATTTGCGCCGCTCTTATAAGCATTTAAGGGGCACGCAGTTTACCGCATGCCCCTTTTTTCACTCGAACGCCGGCAAGCGGCGGCCGCGATCAGAAAATCTTGGCGGCGCTTTCCAGCGTCTTGTACACGCCCCAGGCCAGCGGAATGCCGACAAAGGCCCAGAACAGGGCCGCGCTCAAATCCAGCCCGCCTTTGCCGATACCAAACGAACCACTTGGCACCGCGCTCGCATTCTTGGCGTTCGCGGCCTGAAGTTTGGCGACTTCATCGGCGCTCATGTGCCACTTCGGATCGACGGGCTTGACCAGATAGTTGCAGATCAATCCGCCGATCAGCATCGCGCAGAGAATATACATCGTGGTGTCATAGAGCTTGTCGCGGGGAACGCCGGCGGCGAGCTGGAATTCGCGGATATAGTTCACCACCACGGGCCCGATGATGCCGGCAGTAGACCACGCCGTGAGCAGCCGTCCGTGAATGGCGCCGACAAATTGCGTGCCGAACATGTCGGCCAGATAAGCAGGCACCGTGGCAAAGCCGCCGCCATACATCGACAGAATGATGCCGAAGCCGAGCACGAAAAATGTTTTGGAGCCGATATTGGCGAAGGTCGGCGCAAGCGCATAGAGCACGATGCCAAGAATGAAGAACGTGTAATAAGTGTTCTTGCGCCCAATATAATCCGACAGCGACGCCCAGAAGAAACGGCCACCGATGTTGAACAACGACAACAGGCCGGCAAAACCCGCCGCGATACCAGCGATTACAGCCTTCTGTTCGACCGAGAGCTGGTTGAAGGAGAGGTCGGGCAATCCGATCAACTTGCCGGCGAAAATCTCCTGCAACATCGGCGAAGCCATGCCGATCACGCCGATGCCAGCCGATACGTTCAAGCAGAGCACCCACCAGATCAGCCAGAATTGCGGTGTCCTGTGCGCGTTGTCGAGATGGACGTGGTTCTTTGAAATCATCGCATCGGCTTTCGCCGGCGGCGTCCAGCCCTCGGGCTGCCAGCCAACAGGAGACACGCGATAGGCAAAGGCGCCGATCATCATGAACACGAAATAGATTACGCCCATGGCGGCAAACGTCTTCCACACGCCGACATCGGTCGGCGTCTTGAAATAGTTGATCAGCAGGTTCGCCAGAGGAGCCCCGATCATGGCGCCGCCACCAAAGCCCATAATGGCCATGCCGGTTGCCATGCCGCGACGGTCCGGAAACCATTTCACGAGCGTCGACACCGGCGAGATGTAACCGAGACCGAGGCCAACACCGCCGATCACGCCGGCACCGAGCCACATGATCCAGAGCTGATGCACGTAAACCCCGAAGGCGCCGATCAAGAGACCACCAGCCCAGCACAGCGCGGCCACAACGCCGGCCTTGCGGGGACCTGCGCGCTCCAACCAGCCGCCCCAGATCGCGGCCGAAACGCCGAGTAACACGAAGAACAGGGTGTACATCCAGCCAAGACTCGCGACTTTCCAGTCGCAACTGGTGGTGAAGAGCTCCTGCATCAGCGTCATATCCGGGCAGGCCTTCGGCGCCGTCAGGCCAATGGCGCGCGACAGCGGCAACCAGAATACGGAAAACCCATAAGCCATGCCGATGCACAGATGAATGCAAAGCGCCGCCGGCGGCACCAGCCAGCGGTTGAAGCCGGGTTTTGCGATCGTATGCTCGCGATCGAGAATTCCCGCTCCCGCACCCGGCGCGGTCCCCGCGCTGCTAATGGTCGTCATCCATTCCTCCCCTAAGCCGTCTTTTCGATAATACGAATTTCGGAATAAGACACCAGTGCCCACTTTTTCGAAGTTCGTGCTCCATCGCGGCGCCGAACCCGCCGCCGGCCCCGCTCTCGTAACGACTTGAGAAACCAACCTACCGACGCCGCGGGTCTATTTGTGCCCTGCACAATGTCCCAAAACGCGGTTCCCCATGACTTTCTATTTGGGACAGAACCCGCCCCGGTGTCGATAGGTAAAAGGTAGCGGCAGAGCGTCGCTCGAATGCGAGGTCCCCGAGCGAGAAAACGGGCGTTTGATGGCCGCGATCGGGCTACTGCTCACCTCACGAGGAAACATTAACGTCCCCAATCGGGTTATTTGTCTTTTCGATCATGAAGATGATTCGGTGTTCGCTGCGCTCGACGAGCTCGACCTTGTCGCCGGTTTCACGAATCAGATTCGGGATATCGATGACGGCCAGCGGATCGGTGCAATGGACCTCGAGCAGGTCGCCGGGCGCGAGGGCCTTCAACGCCTTTCGCGTCTTCAATGCCGGCAACGGGCATTTCAGGCCGCTGAGATCAAGCTTAGTCAAAGACATCGGCCATCCCTAGTGAAAAGCGGATGCGGCTCACATCAAGCTCGCATAATTGAGGAACCCGACGAGCTGCCCGAGGTGGACTTGAGTTACCTCCTCGCCAAGCTCGACCAGCCCGTCGGTATCGACCAGCGACGACAACAGCCCGGCGCCCTCGCGCGGAAATTTCACAACCTCAAGCCCCGCTTCGCTTGCGCGCAAGGCGACCCGGACATATTCGCGGCGGCCGAGCTTCTTCTTATAGGTGAAGGCCGCACGGACCGGCATCGGTATCAAAGGCTGCGGCTTTGCGCCCGCCAAAGCCAGTACCGTCGGCCGCACCACATGGACAAAGGTGACGAAGCTCGCCACCGGATTTCCCGGCAAGCCGATCAACGGCGTGCCCGCGATGATTCCCATCGCGACCGGACGCCCGGGCTTGATCGCCATTCGCCACAGCACGAGCTTGCCGACATCTTCGACCGCGCCCTTGACGTGATCTTCCTCGCCGGTGGAAACTCCGCCGGTCGTGAGAATAAGATCGTGGTCCCCTGTCGCTTTTTTCAAGGCACGCGCCAGGGCGGCGCGATCGTCGCGCAAGATGCCGAGATCGCTGACCTCACAGCCGAGCCGCGTCAGCATCGCCATCAACATGAAGCGGTTGGAATCGAATAATTGCCCCTGACGACGCGGACCACCGGGCGCGGCCAATTCATCGCCGGTCGAGAACACCGCGACCTTGACGCGCCGGCGGACTTCAAGCGCGGTCAAGCCGAACGCGGCGGCGAGCGCCACGTCCTGCGGCCGCAAGCGGCGGCCGCTTTCAAGCGCCAATGCGCTCAGCGGAATGTCTTCGCCGACTGGGCGCACATTGGCGCCGGCGCGCAGTCCCGCCGGCAGAACGACCCGGCCGGCCTCGTCGAGCCGCGCGTCTTCCTGCATGAAAACCGTGCCCGCGCCCTCCGGCATCGGCGCGCCGGTGAATATGCGCAGCGCATGGCCCGGTTCGATCGGACCGCGCGCGGCACCGCCGGCCTGAATACGCCCCGAGACGGGAAGCGCCGCCTCGGCTTGAAGCGGCAGGTCGTCGTTTCGTACCGCATAGCCGTCCACCGCCGAATTAGTGAAGGGCGGCAGCGGCAATGGCGCGGCAAGATCGGCAGCCAAAATTCTCCCATCGGCTTGGCCGAGCGGCACGATTTCCACCTCGCCGATTGCGCTCACGCGCGCGGCAATCAGCGCGACGGCTTCATCGACCGACATCATCGGCCCGCCGAAGGCAAAGCAATCGTCGGACAATTGCGCCATGCCGCCTCTTTAAGCCACGCTCACCGCCAGCACGTCTTCGACCGCTATCGCGTATTGCCGCATCATGGCGGCAATGGCGGGAATATCGTCGAGATGGGCCGTCGGAAGCGTGGTTTCAACCGGCGCATCGGTCGCAATGCCGGCAATGGCGGGGTCGCCGGGAAACAACGGCGCCTTGCCATTGGCCTTGCGATGCACCTCGATCTTGCGATGCGGCTCCGATTTGAAGCCTTCGACCACGACGAGATCGACCGGCGACATCTTCTTCAAGAGTTCCGGCAAATGCGGCTCCGCCCCGCCGCGCAATTCGTGCATCAAGGCCCAACGGTTGACCGACGACACCAGCACCTCCGCGGCGCCCGATTGCCGATGCACCCAGGAGTCCTTGCCCGGCACATCGACATCGAAACTGTGATGGGCGTGCTTGATCACCGAGACGCGAAGCCCCTGGCTGATGAAATACGGAATAACGCGCGTCAGCAGGGTGGTTTTCCCCGCGCCGCTCCATCCCGCAAGTCCGATCACATTCATCTGCCCGCCGTCCGTTATGCCTGCCATGACCGCCATGGATACATGCTTTGGGAAGCAATATATCGGGTCGGCAGGCTTGTCATGCTATGCTGCGGATATGATGAAGATCGACAAAACTCCTGCCCCCCTGATTGTGCCCCGGCCGGACGATCCGCGCCTGACCGAGCGCGTCAAAGGGAGCGACCAGAGCGGCGCCTTTGTCGAGATCCGGGTGCCGGTGGAGCGTCCGCTCACGCTTTATCTGAACGCCCAGGAAATCGTCACGATGATGACGATCGGCGACTATCCGGAATATCTCGCGCTCGGTTATCTGCTCAATCAGAACATGCTGAAATATGACGACCGCGTCACCGAGGTCGAATATCACGACGACCTTCAGGTGGTGGTGGTGCGCACCGAGCACCACACCAATTTCGAGCAGAAGCTGAAAAAACGCACGCAGACATCGGGCTGCGCGCAAGGCACCGCGTTCGGCGATCTGCTGGAGGCGGTGGAAAGCGTGGCGCTCCCTCAGGCGGAACTCCGCACCTCATGGCTTTATCAATTGACGCACACCATCAACACCATGCCCTCGCTTTACCTGGAAGCCGGCGCCATTCACGGCTGCGTGCTGTGCAAGGAGGGACAGCCGGTCTGCTACACCGAAGATGTCGGCCGGCACAACGCGGTCGATAAGATCGCGGGCTGGATCTATCGCCATGGCGTCGATCCCGCCGACAAGATTCTTTACACCACGGGACGGCTGACTTCGGAAATGGTGATCAAGACGGTGCGCATGGGAATCCCTATACTGGTTTCGCGTTCCGGCTTCACCGCTTGGGGCGTCGATCTGGCGCGGCAGGTCGGGCTGACGCTGGTCGGCCGCGCGCGCGGAAAGCGCTTCATCGCCCTGTCCGGCCAGGAACGCATCGTCTACGACCAGAATCTCGATTATGTCGAAGAGGAATCCGCGCGGCACAAACGCAAGGGCGAGACGCGTGACGACTGAATTTCCCGCCACACCCGCCATCCTGCTCGCCGGCGGTCTCGCCCGGCGGATGGGCGGCGGCGACAAGCCGATGCGCACCATTGGCGACCGCACCATCCTCGATCGCGTGATCGCGCGCCTTGCGCCGCAATGCGACGGCCTCGTCCTCAATGCCAATGGCGATCCGGCACGCTTTGCCGCCTATGGCCTGCCCGTGATAGCCGATTCGGTTGCGGATTTTCCCGGGCCGCTGGCCGGCATTCTCGCCGGGCTGGATTGGGCCGCCACGCACCGGCCAAACATCACCTGGGTCTTGAGCGCGGCGGCGGATTGCCCGTTTCTGCCGCGCGACCTCGTCTTGCGCCTTCACCGCGCGCGTGTCGAACAAAACGCCGAGCTTGCGGTGGCGTCCTCCGGCGGACAATCGCATCCGGTGATCGGACTATGGAGCGTGGCATTGCGCGAAGAACTTCGTCACGCGCTCGTGGTCGAGGACGTCAGGAAGATCGACCGCTGGACCGCGCGCTATAAGCTCGCCACCGTGAGCTGGCCCGTTGCGCCGCTCGATCCGTTTTTCAACGCCAACACAACCGACGATATCGCGCAGGCCGAGCGGCTCGCCGTGCTGGATGGGGGTTGAACGCGTGCCCCGGATGCTGCGCAGCGCAACTTTGCGGTGCGCTGCTGATCCGGAAGCCCATCGTTCGACTGAGACAGATCCCGGCTCTGCGGTGCACCGTGAAGAGCACGCTGCACCGCGTCCGGGAAACGTCTGAGATTATTGCTCGCATTGTGCCGGCGGAAAAGTCTACGCCGCAAGCAGCGTGGTCCAGGCATCATAAGCATAGACCCAATCGGTGTCGGTTTTTTGCCTGAGCCAGGTATTGGTACGCGAGGTCTGCTGAACACAGCTCGTGCGCTCGCGCCGCGTCGCCTCGAAGCGGCGGAACGCGTCCGTAACCCCGTCGCGATCGACACCTTCAAGACAGCGCGAAAGCACGGCGGCGTCCTCGATCGCCATCGCCGCGCCTTGCGCCATATAGGGCGTCATCGGATGGCAGGCATCGCCGAGCAGCGTCACGTTCCGGTCCGCCCAACGAATAAGCGAATCACGATCGACAATCGCCCATTTATGCACATCCGGACAGGCATCGAGCACTTGGGTCACTTGGGAATCGAAGCCTTCGAAGGCGGCGCGCAATTCCTTGACATCGCCCTTGGCCGACCAGGATTCGATCCTGAATTCCGGCTCCGGCTGGCTGGTCACGAAGTAAACCTCGCTGCGATCCGGCTTGACGTAATAAATGACGATGTGGCGATCCTCGCCCCACCATTTGGTGCAATCCTCGATCTTGTATCCATTGAGCAAAGCCGCAGGATAGGTCGTGCGGTAAGCGATGCGCCCGGTGAAATTGACCGGCGAGACGCCGAACAGAATGTCGCGCACCAGCGAATGCACGCCGTCGGCGCCGATCACCGCGTCGGCAATTGTGGTTGCGCCATTGGCAAAGTTCAGCCGAACGCCGCCGCGAGCCTCCTCAAACCCGATGAGCTTGTGGCCCAACCGGACACATTCGGGCGGCACGATGCTGGCGAGCGCGGCGTGCAAATCGCCGCGATGGGCCAACAAATAAGGCGCGCCGAATTTGGCTTCGGCGCTTTCGCCGAAAATCATGTCGAACTTGACCTCGCCGGTGCGCCAATCGCGGTTGTTCCAAGAGCGCGGATAAAACGATTGCGCGCGCAACCGCGGCTCCAGGCCAAGCTTGCGCAGAACCTTCATCGCGTTGCAGCCGATCTGAATGCCGGCGCCGATGCGGGCGAATTGCGAGGCCTGCTCGTACACCGTGACGTCGATGCCGAGGCGCCGCAGCGCGGCGGCGGCCGCAAGCCCGCCCATGCCGGCACCGACGATCGCAATCGATAAGGATTTTGTCCCCGACATCAGCGGTTATACCTTGTTAAATCCCGCGCGTTCCAACGCCGCGCGGCTTCGATCTGACGCCAGCGCATCGAGAAACGCCCGCACCGCCGGGCGCTGCTTGCGCGCGGCAACCAGCGCGAAGTCATAATGCTCTTCGGCGAATGAAATGAAACCAAGGCCGGCCGCATGGGCGACCGGCGCAATGGTCATACCCCAATCGGCGCGGCGTTGCGCCACCGCGGCGGCCACCGCGTTGTGCGAGCGCGGCTGATTCCAATATCCGTCGGGACGCGCGCCCGCCAGCAGCCGGTCGATCAGGATCCGCGTGCCCGCGCCCTGATTGCGATTGACCATAATGCAGGCGGGATCGGCGAGCGCCGATTGCACCGCGGCTTGCGCGCTCAATCCCTCGAACCGCGCATCGCCCGCCCGAAACACGATGCCCTGCATTCGCCGCCAGCCTGGGATCAGTTCGAGGCCCTCGACCAGAAACGACATATTGTAGGTTTCGCTGGCTTCGTCGAACAAATGGATCGGCGCGAGATCGCACTCGCCCCGTTTGGCCGCCGCCAACCCGCCAAGACTGCCGACCGCGATCGTGCGCACGAGGAGCCCGGCCTCGGCGAGCGGTGCGATGACGAGATCAAGTCCGGTGCAATGGCTGCCGACGATCACCAGATCCGGCACCCGCACATGCGGCGTGAACAGCGTCACCTCGGCTTGCGCGCCGGATGGCATCTGATCGGCCAGCGCATCGATCTTGAGAAAGCCGTCGGCCTGGGCGAACGAGGTAATGGCTCCGCTGCCCTTTCCCGAAGGATAAGCGATCAGGCCGTCGGCACCTTCGACCAGCGACACCATGACAAATTCGGCGCGGCCGAGTTCGGAGGCAATCCGCACCGGAATTTTCGCCGTCACCTTCGCATCCGCGCGCGGCGGCAGACCCGCCATCCGCCGCAACACCGGCACGATCATGTCGTGGAAGGTGAACATCGCCGAAGTCGGAAATCCCGGCAGGATCACCACCGGCTTGCCATCGCAGACCGCAAGGCACAGCGGCTTGCCGGGTTTTAAGGCGACGCCATGCGCGACGATACCGGGCTTTCCGAGCCGCTCGATGATGCGGTGGGAGACATCGCCCGCGCCCTTCGAGGTGCCGCCGGAAAGAACCAGCATGTCGGAGGCCATCAGCGCGGCGCGCATCGCGGCCTCAAGCTCAGCCTCGTCGTCGGCGATGGCGCCGGCGAAAACCGCCTCGCCGCCATTTTCATCGATCGCCGCGCAGACGATGGCACCGTTGGTGTCGTAGATCGCGGCCGGCCGCAACGGCTCTCCCGGCTGCACCAGCTCATCGCCGGTGGAAATCACGCTCACACGCGGCTTTCGTACCACCGAGACCTCGGCGACGCCGCAAGCGGCGCACATGCCGACCTCGCGCGAGCCGACCACGCCGCCCGCGCGCAACACCACTTCGCCGCGCGCGATGTCGGAACCGGCATAGGCCACAAATTGTCCGGGAGCGGCGGCGCGGCGAACCTCGATCGCGCGGCCGTCGATGGGCTGGGTATGCTCGACCATCATGACCGCGTCGGCCCCGCGCGGCAGCGGGCCGCCGGTCGCGATCGTGGTCGCGGTGCCCGGCAACACGGAACGCGACGGCGCCGTGCCGCACGCAATCACCTCTTCGTTCAAGACGAGACGAAGCGGCACCGCTTCGGAAGCCGCGGCCAGATCAGCCGACCGCACCGCAAAACCATCGACATTGGAGCGATCGAAGGGCGGCACATCGATGCTCGCCACGACATCTTGCGCCAGCGCCAGACCGATTGCCGCCGACAGCGGCCGCCGCACCGAGGCCATGGCGCGGGGAAACAACGCCGCCTCGAAACGCGCCAGCGCATCGTCACGCGACAGGATGGTCAGAAATTGTTCCTGACCGGTGCCGGCACGATTTGGCGAGGAAAGTTTGTCCATGCGCGCCTCGTTATCCGTCCCGCAACAGGTAAGCATCGACCGCCGTGCCTGCCGCGAACCCTTCCGACATTCCCGGCACCACGAGCCACGCATCGGCACTGGCGATCGAGGCCAGCGAGCAATCGCCGACCGCGATCGGCATCCAGCCATGATCGGATTTTTCCAAAAGCGCGATTTCGGCGATGCCGACCTGGGAGGCGATTTTTCGACGCAGCGGCAGGGTTTGCGCCGACCGCGGCCGGCGCGCGGCGAGACGGTCGAGGACGGCGAGCGCGATCGTCCAAAAGGCGCCGAGTGCCTGATCCGGCGCGCCCGGCAACGCCACGACCGGCACTGTGCCTATTCGACCGAGCGCTGCGGTTCGTCCCGGTTGCAATGCGATGCCATGAGCCAGCACCTTGCCTTGTTTGGCGAGCGCGGCAATCGTGGCGTCGGTGCGGCCCACACCGGTGCCGCCGATCGTCAGCAAAAAATCGCATGTCTCGGCCGCCAACGCGGTCGCAACGGATGACGCGTCGCGTCCCTTGGCCTCGGCGCGGACAATTTCGGCGCCGCTTGCGCGCGCGATTTCCGCGATCAGTTGCGCCGTGACGGCCTCCCCCGAAGGTTCGGGAATATTGACCAGACGCACGCGCGGGCGGCGGACATGAAGCCGCGGCGCTCCGGCGCTTCGCGCGACCAGAACATCGCGCGGCGTCACGATCCGGCCGGCATCGATCGCGGGCCTTCCGCCCGCGACATCGCTGCCGGCGCGGCGGACGCCTTGCCCGGGAACCGCCTCGGCGACCACCTGCACGACCGATCCCATCACCTGCACGGCATCGGCGTCAACGACGCAGTCGCAATGATCCGGCAGAATCGCGCCGGCTTCGGCCCAAAATGCAGGCGTGGCGAGCGACAGCGGCGAATAGGACGAGGCGCCGATGAGATCGCTGGCGCGGAAGGCCCAGCCGTCATGGGCCGCGATATCGCGCGCCGGATAAGGCTTAAATGGCGGCATGTTCGCCGCCACGCAATCGAGCGCCTGTGCCAGCGGAAGTTCGCAAGGTGTAACCGGCGCAACTTCGCGCAACACCGCCGCAAGCGCCGCATCGAGCGGGGTGAGCGAAGCCGGCAGGCGCTGGGCTTTGATCATGGTCGCCTTATTTCACCACACCGATCTCGCGAAAATATTTCATCGCGCCGGGATGAATCAACGCGGTTTCGGGCGCCGCCATCACCGTATTCGCCGCGGTGGTTTCACAGGCCTGCGCGAGTTTGCGGCACAGCGCGGCTTCGGCGCCATGCAGCGTTTTCGCCAAATGATAAGCGACGTCGTCGGGAAGATCGGCGCGCGCCAGAATAAAACTCCACGACCCGAGCGAGGCGATCGGCGCGCTTTGGTTCGGATAGCTGAGGGGTGGCACCGTCATGGCTTTGAGAAACGAGTGCTTGGCTTTGATCTGCGCCACTTCCGCCGCATCGGGCGCGATAAACCGCGCCCCGCCGGGACTTGAGGCAAGCGCGGTAAATCCCGGCCAGCCGATGCCCGCGCCCCAAAGCGCGGCGACCCGCCCGTCAAGCACCATCGCCGGCCCGTCGCCGGCGTGGTCGAGATAAACCGACTGGAAGTCCTCATCCTGCTTCAAGCCAAGCCCGTCGAGCATGAAACGCGACATCACGGGCAGGCCCGAACCCTTGGCGCCAAAGGCGATCGGATGGCCGACGAGGTCGCGGATGGTCTTATAGGGACTGTCCGCGCGCACCACGAACATGCCCGGGCTCGAATACATCGCGCTCAAAATCTTCAGCCGGGTCGGCGCCCGCCCGATGCCCTTGAAGGCTTCGTAAGCGGGCTCGCCGGCCACCAGCGCCAGATCGAGTTGGCCGGCCTCCAAGAGCGGAATATTCTCGTAAGAACCCTTGGTGTTGCGCGGCTCGATCGAAAGC
>DATGJS010000066.1:0-13426 GCA_035295025.1 Bradyrhizobium sp. | reverse complement strand
CCTTCACCGCATGCCGGCGTGGTGTTCGTGTCGCACGCGGGCGCGTGCGGCTCGCGGCAGCGCGTTTCGGCTTCGCGGATTCCGCTTTGAGTCCGTTCGACCTTAACAACGGACATTGATCGAGCGCGGAAATCAAGAATTCTGTACCTCAAAACCCCCGATGCAAAAGCGGTTTTCTGGTGCAGAATTTAGGGTCCATTCGATCCCACGACTTATGATTCCGCACCGCTATCGACAGACGGCCAAAGCATAGACCGGCAGGTGAAGCCGCGACGCGCGGCCGGTATCGTTGCGGTTGATCGAGGCCGTCTCGCATTGGCTATCCTCGCGGCCGTCGTCCCTTCGCCGTGTGCCGGCGCGGGCTTCGCGCCACACGTGGGCGGGTGCGGCTCGCCGCGGCGCGTTTTGGCTTTGCCGCTTTGGGTCCTCGCGCCATTTCCATCACCATGCGCAACGCTTCCACCACCGAACGCTGCCGCACGGCGCGGCGGCCGATCGCGCCGAAGCGGCACTCGCGGTTGACGATCCGCCCGTCACGCGCGGCGACCGCGAAATGCACAAGCCCGACGGGCTTGCCGGGCACCGCGCCGCCCGGGCCCGCGATGCCGGTGATGGCGACCGCCAGATCGGTGCCGGCCCGTTCCAGCGCGCCGACCGCCATTTGGGTCGCGGTTTCCTTGCTGACGGCGCCGAAGGTTGCAAGCGTCGAGGCATCGACGCCCAGCATCGCGCGCTTGGCGTCGTTGGAATAGGTAACGAAACCGCGGTCGATCACATCGGACGAGCCGGGGATGTCGGTCAGCGCGGCGGCGACGAGCCCGCCGGTGCAGGATTCGGCGGTTGCAAGGGTGAGCTTTCGGCCGCGACAAAGATCGAGCAGCGAACGGGCGAGGGTGTCGCTGCCGCTCATGTCAGCCGCCTTTGCCCGTATTCATCGGCCCTTTGTCGTCCCAGGGCAGGCGGATGGTGGCGGAAGCGGTCGCCGCAATACCTTCCTCGCGGCCGGTAAATCCGAGCCGCTCACTGGTGGTCGCTTTCACCGCGACGCGAGAAATGTCGAGCCCGGCGATTTCGGCGATCCGCGCGCGCATCTGATCGCGCAAAGGGCCGATCTTCGGCCGCTCGCAGATCATCGTGACTTCGAGATTGGCGATGCGCGCGCCGCGCGCGCTCACGCGCTCGACCGCATATTGGAGGAATTTGTCGGAAGAAGCGCCCTTCCATTGCATGTCATCAGGCGGAAAATGCGATCCGATATCGCCGTCGGCGAGCGCGCCGAGGATGGCATCGACCAGCGCATGGAGGCCGACATCGCCGTCGGAATGGGCGAGAAAGCCTTTTGTGTGGGGCACGCGGATGCCGCAAAGCATCAGATGGTCGCCTTCGCCAAAGGCATGCACGTCATAGCCCGTTCCGGTTCTGATGTCGCCGAGCAGGCTTGCCAGGCGCGCTTCCTCGCGCACGAAATCTTCCGGGGTGGTGAGTTTCATATTCGCAGCATCGCCTTCAAAAGTCGCCACCGTCAATCCCGCCCATTCCGCCAGTGCCGCGTCATCGGTGAAGTCATGGCGCCCCTCGCGCGCGGCGCGACGGTGCGCGTCCAGAATGGCCTCAAAGCGGAATGATTGAGGCGTCTGCGCGATCCGCAAGCGCGCGCGCTCCGGCGTGGCTTCAACATGACCGCGGCTGTCGACGAGCTTGATGGTGTCGGCAACCGGGATGGTGGGAATGGCCGCGCCGGTGCGCGATGCCGCCTCGATCGCGCGCGAAATCAGCGCGGGCGAGACGAAGGGCCGCGCGGCGTCATGAATGAGCACGATCTCAGGCTTGGACGGCACAAGCGCCTCCAGCCCCGCATGCACCGAGGCTTGTCGCGTCGCGCCGCCACGTGTCGGAGGTGCGTGTCGCAAACCGCTCACCGCTTCGTTGAACATCGCCGTATCATCGAAATTGACGACCGGTTGCACCGTGGCGACCGCCGCGTGCCGGCAGAACGGTTCCATCGCGCGGTAGATCACCGGCTGCCCGCCGATGACGCGGTATTGTTTGGGACCGCCGGCACCGGCGCGCAGGCCGCGGCCTGCGGCAACGAGGATGGCGGCGGTCCGATGCGGTTGGGACATGAAGGTTTTCGGCTGATCAATCGGTCGGAATTGAAAGGCCCTTAAAAGGCCGATCCACGGCGGCTTTGCCCTTATCACGCTCGGCGCGAGAAGACAGGGCGATTCCTGCGGGTTAGGTATAAATCGCCATCATGTTGCGGCGCACTTGTAAAACCACCCAAACTGTCTAAAGCATAGGCATGAAACTTGACTGCACAACATTTGTGCGGAAGAATGGCCAATACCGGTGGGCGGAGTTGCCCGTGACAGTGAGAAAGCCGTGAGCCGTTGGATATTTTATCCCTTAAGCCTTTGAAAATAGCTGATATTCCGATCGGTAACCGGGCTTTCCTGGCACCGATGTCAGGCGTGACGGACGCTCCTTTTCGGCGGCAAGCCGCGGCCCTCGGCGCCGGGCTTGTGGTCTCCGAAATGACGGCGAGCGACGATCTCGTCAACGGCAAGCCGATGTCGCGGCTCCGCTGCGAAGCCAGCGGCATTGGTCCGCATGTGGTGCAGTTGGCCGGCTGCGAGGCGCGGTGGATGGCCGAAGGCGCGCGGATCGCGCAAAGTTCCGGCGCCGACATCATCGACATCAATATGGGCTGCCCGGCGCGCCACGTCACCGGCGGACAATCCGGCTCGGCCTTGATGCGCGATCTCGATCACGCGGTTCGGTTGATCGAGGCGACGGTTGCCGCGGTGAACGTGCCGGTCACGCTCAAGATGCGGCTGGGTTGGGATGAGCGCTCGCTCAATGCGCCGGAATTGGCGCGCCGCGCGCAAGCGTCCGGCGTGCAAATGATTTCAGTGCATGGCCGGACCCGCTGCCAATTCTACAAGGGCCAAGCCGATTGGCGCGCGGTGCGGGCGGTGAAGGATGCGATCCAGATTCCGCTTGTCGTCAATGGCGACATCACGAGTTTCGATCAGGCACTCGCCGCGATCGAAGCCTCAGGCGCGGACGCGGTAATGATCGGCCGGGGCGCGCAGGGCCAGCCTTGGTTGCCCGGCCAGATCGGCCGTCGCCTCGAAAGCGGCGTGGCGGAGGCTGCTCCGTCGCTCCCCGAACAGTTTCACCATATTCGCGCGCTCTATGACGAGATTTGCCGTCATTACGGGTTACGCATCGGTCTTCGCCACGCGCGCAAACACCTTGGCTGGGCGCTCGACGTCGCGGCCGGCTTTAGCCGGGCGCCTGTGGCAAAGCTGAAGAACTGGCGCGGGCAAATCCTGACGTCGGAAAATCCGCAAGCGGTTCATCGTTCGCTTCGGGACGCGTTCGACGATTTCGCCTGGAGCGCGGCCGCATGACCTCCACCGCCGAATATCGCCGTCCGATGCCGAGCGATGCCGACATCATCCTGAACGCGCTGCCCAATCCGGTGCTGTTGGTCGGGCCCGACGGGCGGATCGCGGACGCCAATATGGCGGCGGAATCCTTCTTCGACATTTCCGCGCAATTTTTGCAACGCCATTCGCTGAAGGATTTGGTGCCGTTCGGAAGCCCGTTGTTGGCGCTGATCGATCAGGTGCGCTCCTCAGGTTCGCCGGTCAACGAATACAAGGTCGATCTCGGTACGCCGCGCATGGGCGGCGACCGGCAGGTCGATCTGCACGTCGCTCCGGTTGCCGAGCGGCCCGGGCATATCGTCGTGATGCTTCAGGAACGCAGCATCGCCGACAAAATGGACCGCCAATTGACGCACCGAAGCGCGGCGCGCTCGGTGATCGCGTTGGCGGCGATGCTGGCCCATGAGATCAAGAACCCGCTGTCGGGGATTCGCGGCGCGGCGCAATTATTGGAACAGGCGGCCTCGCCCGAAGACCGGACGCTGACACGGCTGATTTGCGACGAGGCCGACCGCATCGTCACGCTGGTCGATCGCATGGAAGTGTTCGGCGACGACCGTCCGGTGGCGCGCGGGCCGGTCAATATCCATTCGGTGCTCGACCACGTCAAACGGCTGGCGCAGTCGGGATTTGCCCGCAACGTCCGGTTTGTCGAGGATTACGACCCATCGCTCCCGCCCGTGCTCGCCAACCAGGATCAGCTGATTCAGGTGTTTCTCAATCTGGTGAAGAACGCCACTGAAGCGGTGATCGATCTTGGCACCGACGCGGAAATCCAACTCACGACCGCCTATCGTCCCGGCGTGCGGCTGTCGGTGCCGGGCAAGAAGTCGCGGGTGTCGCTGCCGCTTGAATTTTGCGTGCGCGACAATGGTCCTGGCGTGCCTGACGATTTGTTGCCGAATCTGTTCGATCCCTTCGTCACCACCAAGCCGACCGGCAGCGGATTGGGCTTGGCGCTGGTCGCCAAGATCGTCGGCGATCATGGCGGCATTATCGAATGCGAATCCCAGCCCAGAAAAACGACCTTCCGCGTGTTGTTGCCGATGTTCAATTCTGTCCGAAAATCCGATCAAAGTGACCGCGATGACGTGTCGGGCCATTAATGCCACCGATCTGAATCCCCTGCACTGCAAGGGACGGATTCGATCGCAAGATGAGGAATAACGATGTCCGCAGGTAGCATTCTGGTCGCCGATGACGATACCGCCATCCGCACCGTTCTCAACCAGGCGCTTTCGCGCGCCGGATATGAAGTGCGGTTGACGGGGAACGCCGCGACGCTGTGGCGCTGGGTCAGCCAAGGCGAGGGCGACCTCGTCATCACCGACGTGGTGATGCCCGATGAGAACGCATTCGATCTGTTACCGCGGATCAAGAAGATGCGGCCCAACCTTCCCGTCATCGTGATGAGCGCTCAAAACACGTTCATGACCGCGATCCGCGCCTCCGAGCGCGGCGCTTACGAATATTTACCCAAGCCGTTCGACCTGAAGGAGCTGATCGCCATCGTCGGCCGCGCGCTGTCGGAGCCGAAGGAGCGGGCGGCGAGCGCCATCGATGATTCCGAATTCGATTCGATTCCACTGGTGGGCCGTTCGCCGGCGATGCAGGAAATCTACCGGGTGCTGGCGCGTCTGATGCAAACCGACCTGACGGTGATGATTTCGGGCGAGTCTGGGACCGGCAAGGAGCTGGTGGCGCGCGCTCTGCACGATTACGGCAAGCGCCGCAACGGACCGTTCGTCGCGGTCAACATGGCCGCTATACCGCGCGATCTGATCGAATCGGAATTGTTCGGTCATGAGCGCGGCGCGTTCACCGGCGCCAATACCCGCGCCTCCGGGCGGTTCGAACAGGCCGAAGGGGGAACGCTTTTCCTGGACGAAATCGGCGACATGCCGATGGAGGCACAAACCCGATTATTGCGCGTGCTTCAGCAGGGCGAATACACCACCGTCGGCGGCCGCACGCCGATCAAGACCGATGTGCGCATCGTTGCGGCCAGCAACAAGGACCTGCGCATTCTCATTCAGCAGGGCCTGTTCCGCGAAGACCTGTTTTTCCGCCTCAACGTCGTGCCGCTGCGGCTGCCCCCCTTGCGCGAGCGGATCGAGGATTTGCCGGATCTGCTCCGTCACTTTTTCGCGCTCGCCGAGAAGGACGGTTTGCCGCCGAAAAAACTCGACACACTGGCGCTGGAACGGATGAAGCAGCACCGCTGGCCCGGCAATGTGCGCGAGCTTGAAAATCTCGCGCGCCGGCTGGCGGCGCTCTATCCGCAGGACGTGATCACGGCCTCCGTCATCGATGGCGAACTCGCCCCACCCGCCGTGACCTCGGGCGGCGGGACGCATCTGGGCATCGACAATCTCGGCGGCGCGGTCGAGACCTATCTGTCGTCGCATTTTTCGAGTTTTCCGAATGGCGTGCCGCCGCCCGGCCTCTATCACCGCATCCTGAAAGAGATCGAGGTTCCCCTGCTGACGGCGGCCTTGACGGCCACCCGGGGCAATCAGATTCGAGCCGCTGATCTCTTGGGTCTTAACCGGAATACCTTGCGGAAAAAGATCAGGGACCTGGACATTCAGGTTTATCGGAGCGGTAGTTGAGCCGCGTCCAAGGCCCGATGGAATTTGGGCCGGAGCGCGCTTTTATTGGGGGATAGACCCACGGCGTCACGGGGATGCGCCGTGGAATTGTCGCAATTCGGCAACAATGTGATATGAATGCATCAGTCCGCTGGCGCGGGCCATCAAGCCTTCATTTCATCGTTGCCGGAATGACCAGCGTAGACACCTCGGCTGTACCATTCGATCCGTCTATCGCGGAACCCAAGGGGCGGCCTATCCAGCGGATGCTGGCGCCGATCGCGATCGGCATCGCTTTGTTGTCAGCCTTTCTCACCTTTGTGGTGCTGACCGGCCTGACCGAGATCACGCCGACCCGCGAGGTCGTTCTTTCCTTCATTCTGATGAACGGCGCCATCATTTTGGTGCTGCTCGGAATCATCTTCCGTGAGGTCTGGAAGCTGATGCAGGCCCGCCGGCGCGGCAGCGCGGCAGCGCGGCTTCACATCCAAATCGTCAGCCTGTTTTCGATCATGGCGGTGGCTCCGGCGGTGCTGGTAGCGATCGGCGCCAATCTGACGATCGAGCGCGGGCTCGATCGCATGTTTTCGGGGACGACACGCGCCGCGCTCGAAAATTCACTCACCATCGCGCGGGCCTATACCAACGAGCACGCGCAACTCATCCGCGGCGATATTTTGGGGATGGCCAACGATATGGCCCATGTCCGGCCGCTGTTCGATCAGGACCGCCAATCCTTTCACGACTTCCTGGTCAAAAGCGCGGCCACGCGCAATTTGCCCGGCGCCATGCTGATCGACAAGGACCGCAATGTTCTGGAGAGCGCGGAAATTGGCGTTCCCTTGGCGTTCATCGCGCCGCCCGCGGGCTATCTCGACAATATCCAAGAGAACGAGCCGGCTATCGCCGTCCTGCCGGAGGGGAATTATGTCGCGGCTTTGATCCGGTTGCGGGCCTTCCCGGACACTTTTTTATATGTCGCCCGTCCGATGGATGCGCATATCGTCGATCTCATGCGGCTGAACGAGGTGAGTGTGGCCGAATATGCCGCGCTCGAAGCGCGACGGCTTGGCGTTCAGGTGAATTTCGCGCTGGTCTTTGCGGTCATTGCGCTGACCCTTTTGATGGTTTCGATTTTGCTGGGGCTGAATTTCGCAAACTCGCTCGTCACCCCGATCAGGCGGCTGATGGACGCGGCCAATCTGGTTTCGACCGGCGATCTTCATGTGCGGGTGCCGGTGCTTCGCTCGGAGGGCGATCTGGCCCAGCTCGGCGAGACCTTCAACAAGATGACGCAGGAATTGCGCACCCAGCGCGACGAATTGGTGAATGCGAGCGAATTGATCGACAGCCGCAGGCGGTTCATCGAAGCCGTATTGTCGTCGGCAAGCGCCGGCATCATCGGTGTCGATGCCTCGGGAAGTGTCGGTATTCTCAACCGTTCGGCCGAAAAGCTGATCGGTCACGCCGAATCGGAGACGCTCGATCATCCGCTCTCGGATGTGTTGCCCGAACTCGACGAGATGATGAAAACGGCGCGCGAAAGCACCCAGCGCCTGGTGCAGGGCCAGATCACGATCAACCGCGACGGCCATGAGCGCATCCTTTCGGTGCGCGTCACCGCCGAGCAAACCAGCCAGACCCGCGACAGCTATATCATCACGCTCGACGACACGACGGAACTGGTTTCGGCGCAACGAACGTCGGCCTGGGCCGACGTGGCGCGCCGGATCGCCCACGAAATCAAGAATCCGCTGACGCCGATTCAGCTTTCCGCCGAGCGCATCCGCCGCAAATTCGGCAAATCGATCACCGAAGACAAGGCCGTGTTCGAACAATGTACCGATACGATCGTGCGCCAGGTCGACGACATCAGGCGGATGGTCGATGAATTCTCTCGTTTCGCGCGGATGCCCAAGCCCGTGATCGAGGGCGAAGACGTCGCCGATACCGTGCGTCAGGCGGTGTTTTTGATGCGGGTCGGCCATCCCGAGGCCGATATCGAGGCCGTGATCCGGGAAGAGCCGCTGCGCGCGCAATTCGATCGCCGGCTGATTTCGCAGGCGCTGACCAACATCATCAAGAACGCCACCGAGGCGATTGAGGCCGTGCCCGCCGAAGAACTGGGGCGCGGTCGCATTGATGTCATCGCCGCGCGCGAAAACGACGACATCGTGATCGACGTGATCGACAATGGAATTGGCCTGCCCAAGGTCAGCCGCGCCCGCTTATTAGAGCCTTATGTGACGACCCGCGAAAAAGGCACGGGCCTCGGGCTTGCGATTGTCGGCCGCGTCTTGGAGGACCATGGCGGGCGGATCGAGCTGCACGACGCCGCGGAAATCCGGCCCGGCGCGCGGGGCGCGTGGATGCGGCTGCGATTTGCGATATCGGGGCAGGCGGCGACCGCGGAGGCCAAGGAAGCGCCCCCGCAAGAAAAGCCGGCCATCGGGGAAACCATCGGACGACAAGAAGCGACCCAAGAATCGACCCATGAACAGACCAAAATCGAAGCCGCGACAGGCAATTGAGGATACAGGCGTAGCCCATGGCAAGTGATATTCTGATTGTCGATGACGAAGCCGACATTCGCGACCTTGTCGCGGGGATTCTTGACGATGAGGGGTTCACCACGCGCACGGCGCGCGACAGCGATTCGGCTTTGGCCGAGATCGCCAATCGACGGCCTCATCTGGTGTTTCTCGATATCTGGCTTCAGGGCAGCAAGCTCGATGGATTGCAGTTGTTGGAGCAGATCAAGCGCGATCACGCCGATCTTCCGGTCGTGATGATTTCGGGCCACGGCAACATCGAAACCGCCGTCGCGGCCATCAAACGCGGCGCCTATGATTTCATCGAGAAGCCGTTCAAATCCGACCGACTGATTCTGGTCGCGACCCGGGCGCTTGAGACCTCGCGCCTGAAACGCGAGGTGAAGGAACTCAAGCAATTGGCGCCCACCGCCAGCGTGTTGACCGGCCGTTCGGCCTGCATGAACCAGTTGCGGCAGACCATCGACCGCGCCTCGAAAGCCAATAGCCGTATTATGATCGTGGGGCCGCCGGGATCGGGGAAGGAATTGGCCGCGCGCACGCTGCATAATTCATCCAGCCGGACTGAGGGGCCGTTCGTCGTGATCAACGCCGCGGCGATCACGCCGGAGCGGATGGAAATCGAGTTGTTCGGCATCGAACCTAATGGCGAGAATCCGCGTAAAACCGGCGCGCTGGAAGAGGCGCATGGCGGGACGTTGTTCATCGATGAGATCGGCGATTTGCCGCGCGAGACCCAGAACAAGATCCTGCGCGTGCTGGTCGATCAGACCTTTCAGCGCCAGGGCGGGACCGCCAAGGTCAATGTCGATGTCCGCATCATTTCTTCCACCGCCCGCAATTTGGAGGAGGAAATCGCCGCCGGCCGTTTCCGCGAAGATCTTTATCATCGGCTGTCGGTGGTGCCGATCTTCGTTCCCCCCTTGTCGGAGCGTCGCGAGGACATTCCCGAACTCATCGACTATTTCATGGACCAGATATCGGCCGCGACCGGCCTGCCGAAACGTCAGATCGGCCAGGACGCGATGGCGGTGTTGCAGTCGCATGTCTGGCCGGGCAATGTCCGTCAGCTTCGCAACAATGTGGAGCGGGTGATGATCTTGGCCGGCGGCGGGCCGGAAGTGATCATCACCGCCGATATGTTGCCGCAGGATGTGGGCTCCATGGTGCCGGCCATGCCCACCAGCAACAATGGCGAACACATCATGGGTTTGCCGCTCCGCGAGGCGCGCGAAGTGTTCGAGCGCGACTATTTGATGGCGCAGATCAGCCGCTTCTCCGGCAACATCTCCCGCACAGCGGAATTCGTCGGTATGGAGCGGTCGGCCTTGCACCGCAAGCTGAAGGCGCTCGGCGTGGGGTGAGCGGGACGGGGTGCGTATCTTTCGTTGGTGGGTTGAATTTTCGGCCTCTTTTCCGCTTTTATGGCAAATCGGCTTGGCTGTGCGCCCGCCGGTTTGCGGCTGACGGACGCGGAAGGCCCGCCATCAATTATAGTCTGGCTGCGAAACCTGCTTGCCTAATAACCAAGCCTGCCCTCTAATCACGAGATCGTGCTCCCCCGGAGGGGGATCTCAGGGGAGCCGGTAACCGGTGGAGCCGTTTCGATAGAAAATAGCCCAGCGGTTCAATAAAAAAGAAGCAACGACTTTGCGGGATAAAAACAATGGCGGCAGACCGCGCACAAAATCTACAAGACACCTTCCTCAATCACGTTCGTAAAACCAAAACGCCACTGACGATTTTTCTGGTCAACGGGGTAAAGCTGCAGGGAATTGTGACATGGTTCGACAATTTCTGTTTGCTGTTACGGCGCGACGGTCACTCGCAGCTTGTCTACAAGCATGCGATCTCGACCATCATGCCGGGCGCTCCGATCCAGCTATTCGAAGGCGGCGAGGATGCACCTGCTTGAGAGTGAACTGATTGGAACCCCGGAATTTTGACGGGGAGGCCGACCGTCCGAGGTCGGCGGTGGGGAAGCAAACCGGGCGGGTGATCGTCATCGGCCCGTATTTACGAACGCGCCGCGGCGATGGCGAGGCGCGAACGGAATCGCACGCGTTCCGCGATTTTCAGGCTCGGCTTGAGGAAGCCGCGGGCCTCGCGCGCGCGATCGATTTGGCCGTCATGGAGGTCGTGATGGCCCCGGTGAGCCAGATCCGCCCCGCGACCTATCTCGGCAAGGGCAAGGTCGAGGAAATCGTTGGCCTCGTCGCCGGCCATGAAGCCGAACTCGTCGTGATGGATTGCGCGCTGTCGCCGATCCAGCAGCGCAATCTGGAGAAGGCCTGGCGGACCAAGGTTCTCGATCGCACCGGCCTCATTCTGGAAATCTTCGGACGCCGCGCCAAGACCAAAGAGGGGACGCTTCAGGTCGAACTCGCCCACCTCAATTACCAACGAAGCCGCCTGGTGCGGTCATGGACCCATCTTGAACGCCAGCGCGGCGGCTTCGGCTTCATGGGTGGTCCGGGCGAGACCCAGATCGAGGCCGACCGCCGCCTGATCGGCGATCGCATCATTCGGCTTGAGAATGAGCTGAAAAAGGTTCAGGCGACGCGGCGGCTGCACCGCGCGGGCCGGCAGCGGGTGCCTTATCGCGTGGTGGCGCTCGTCGGCTACACCAATGCCGGCAAATCGACCTTGTTCAACCGCCTGACCCGCGCCGAGGTTCAGGCGGCCGATATGCTGTTTGCCACGCTCGATCCGACCTTGCGCGCGCTCAGCCTGCCGCATGGCGGCAAGGCGATGCTGTCGGACACGGTCGGGTTCATTTCCAATTTGCCGACGCAACTCGTGGCGGCGTTTCGCGCCACGCTTGAAGAGGTGCTGGAAGCGGACATCATCCTTCATGTCCGCGATATCTCTCATGAAGACAGCCAAGCGCAGGAGCGCGATGTCGAAGCTGTGTTGGGTCAGCTCGGGATCGATTCCGAATCGGGCGGGCGCATTCTCGAAGTCTGGAACAAGATCGATCGATTCGATCGGGATGAACGCGAGAATTTGAACAATATCGCCGCGCGCCGCCCAATGGAGCGACCTTGTTTTCTGGTTTCGGCCGAAACCGGGGAGGGGGTCGAGGCCCTGCTGACCGCGATCGAGGACCGCCTGGCCGCCAGTCGCACGACGCTGCATTTGTCGATCGATGCGGCCGACGGGGCCGGCATCAGTTGGCTTCATCGGCATTCGGAAGTTTTGAACAAGGAGCTTCACGACGGGCGGTTCGACATGACCGTGCGCGTCGATCCGACCAAGCGCGATCTCGTCATTAATCGTTTTGATGCGGTGCCGTATGTTGCCTGATGATCGTTGTCGTCCCCGCGAACGGGGACCGATAGCCACATCTGTTAGTTATTTTACTCGCCTCTTTCCGCGTCATTGCGAGCGAAGCGAAGCAATCCAGAGTCACATAAAAGACGCTGGATTGCTTCGTCGCTTTCGCTTCTCGCAATGACGGGGCGCCAAAACGCCCGACTACCCAGGCATAGCGGTCGGGGCTGGCGCTCGCTTGGCCGGGACGACACCTAAGTTTCTTTGCTCTTCGCCTCATTCCACAGCGCATCCATCTCATCGAGCGTTGCGTCTTGGGGTGCGCATCCCCTAGATGCCAGCGCGCGTTCGATATAGCCAAAGCGCCGTTCGAATTTGGCGTTGGCGCCGCGCAGCGCCATGTCGGGGTCGGCTTCGATATGCCGCGCCAGATTGACCACCGCGAACAAGAGATCGCCGGTCTCGCTCGCGAGTTCGGCGCGGTCGTCGCGATCGAGCGCCGCCTCGATCTCGTCGGTCTCTTCGCGAATCTTGTTGAGGACCGCGCGCGGATCGTTCCAGTCGAATCCCACCGTCGACGCCTTGCGCTGCAATTCCATGGCGCGTGTCAGCGCCGGCAAACCGGCTTTGATGCCTGCGAGCAATGACGATTGCTCCTGCGGCTGATGCGATCGACGCGCGGCGCGTTCGGCTTTCTCTTCGGCCTTGATGCGTTCCCAGGCGCTCTTGATACCACTGGTGCCGGCTATTTGAAGTTCCTGCCCTACACGCGGCGAATTCAAATCAGGAACTTCAAATAGAAAAGCGGTACCAGAACCAATAGGTTTTCTAGTGCCCATAACTTTCCGAAGTTCGTGAAAGAGGGTGCTGAGGCGTAACACGAACTTCGGAAAGTGGGCACTAGGCGCGATGTTGCCGTCCTTGTCGGCGAACACATGCGGATGGCGCCGGATCATCTTCCTCGTGATCGCTTCCACCACGTCGCCGAAGCTGAAAGCATTCTGCTCTTCCGCCATCCGCGCGTGATAAACGACCTGGAGCAGGAGATCGCCAAGTTCGTCCTTGAGGTCTTCGACATCGCCGCGCGCAATCGCGTCGGCGACTTCATAGGCTTCTTCGATCGTGTAGGGTGCTATCGTCGCAAAATTCTGTTCGAGATCCCACGGACAGCCGGTCACGGGCGTGCGGAGCCGCGCCATAATTTCAAGAAGGCGCGAAATGTCGCGGGAAGGGGTCATGAGCTCAAAGGTCCTCTCCCGACGCGCGCGGCTATCGGGTGTGATGCGTTCGCCGGTGTTTGCCGCGATGGCCAACTTAAAGACGTCAGCGCGTTAATTCAAAATAGCGTCATCGGTTGAAACGGCTCAAACCGAGGAAGAAAAATCCTCCGGCCGCAACTCGATCGGCGAGCCGTGGGGTGTGCGGTCGGCGGCATGATCCCAGGCGTCGCGGTAGCGATGCTGGGTTTCGATGTTGGCGACGCCTTTCATTGCGATCAGCCGTTCGAGCGTGGCGAGCCAATGGCGGTAGTAGGTGTTGCCCAAATCCGGATCGC
>DATGJS010000065.1:0-5421 GCA_035295025.1 Bradyrhizobium sp. | reverse complement strand
ACGGTCGGGACCACCAAGACCATCAGCACACAATACGACCGCTCCTGGTTCCTTTGGCTCAAGGCCGCACGAAACAGCGCGATGTCACGCTGATAAATCTCATCACGCTTTAATGAACCTGATCGCGCAGCAGGAATTTTTGAATCTTGCCGGTTGAGGTTTTTGGAATCGGGCCAAACACGACGGCTTTCGGCGTTTTGAAGCCGGGCATCCGCTCCCGGCAAAACGCGATGATGTCGGCTTCGCTCGCTTGCGCGTTTTCTTTCAACTCAACGAAGGCGCAGGGCACCTCGCCCCATTTAGCGTCGGGTTTTGCAACGACGGCCGCAAACAGCACGGCCGGGTGCTTGTAGAGGACATCCTCGACTTCAACGGAAGAGATATTCTCGCCGCCGGAAATGATGATGTCCTTTGAGCGGTCCTTGATGATGACGTAGCCGTGGCTATCCAGCACGCCGAGGTCACAGGTATGAAACCAGCCGCCGGCGAAGGCTTCCTGTGTCGCGCTTTCGTTTTTAAGATAGCCCTTCATGACGATGTTACCGCGAAACATCACCTCGCCGATGGTCTCGGCATCGCGCGGCACCTCACGCATGGTTTTGGGGTCGATCACCGTCACGGCTTCCTGAAGCGGGTAGGCCACGCCCTGGCGGCGTTTGAGCTGCGCGCGTTGATCGGACGCCAGATCGTCCCAACCGGGTTGCTCCGCGCATACGGCGGCGGGGCCATAGACTTCAGTCAGCCCGTAAACATGCGTGAGCCTGATGCCGATGGCCTCAGCCCCTTCGAGCACGGCGACCGGAGGCGCGGCGCCCGCGATCAACCCCACCACCGGGCGGGAAGGGGACTTTTTTGCCGCGCCGGGCGCGTTGATCAGCGTGTTGTAGACGATCGGCGCGCCGCACATATGCGTGACACCATGCGCGGCAATCAGCTCGAAAATCTTGGCCGGATCCACCTTGCGAAGACATACATTGATGCCGGCCGCGGCGGCAACCGTCCAGGGAAAGCACCAGCCATTGCAGTGAAACATCGGCAGCGTCCACAGATAGACCGGATGCGGGCCGAGATTGGCGGCCAGAATATTGCTGACCGCGTTGAGATAAGCGCCGCGATGATGGGTGACGACCCCCTTGGGATTACCCGTCGTGCCCGACGTATAACTCAGCGCGATGGCGTCCCACTCGTCCCGTGGCAGACGCATCGAAAAATGCTCGTCCCCTTGGGCAAGCGCTTGCTCATATTCGATTCCGCCAATGCGTTTTCCACCCGCAAAGGCCTTGTCGTCGACGTCGATAACGAAGGGCTTCTCGCCTTTCATCAAGGTCAGCGCGTCGGCGATGATTCCGGCAAATTCCGGATCGACTAGAACGATTCTGGCGCCGCCATGATCGAGCTGAAATGCGATCGAGGCCGCATCGAGCCGGATGTTGAGCGCGTTCAGAACGGCGCCCGTCATCGGCACGGCAAAATGCAATTCGTTCATCGCCGGGATATTCGGCAGCATCGCCGCCACCGTATCGCCCGGACCGATGTTTCGGCTGGCGAGATAAGAGGCAAAGCGCCGGCAGCGCGCATAAGTTTGCGACCAGGTGAACGAACGCCCCTCGTAAATCGTGCTGGAATGGTCGGGATAGACCACGGCCGTGCGGGCGAGAAAACTCAGCGGCGTGAGGGCCACGAAATTGGCCGGGGTCTTGCCGAGCCCGGCGTCATATGGGTTCTGCGTTCCAGCCATCGGCCGCCTCCGCTTCCTGCTGCGATGCGATGCAAAATAACAGCATCCTGTCTTTCATCATAAGATAGGAATTCGGTGGGCGTATTGCACTTCAGCGATAGAGGTCGGCGCGGGTCGGCGGCAGGGTGGATGCCCCCCGCACGCGGCGGGAGGCCAGGGTCTGGAAAATCCCGATGGTGCCGTGCGCAAAGGCGATCGAAACCACGGCGAGATAAGCGACCCAGAGCCGCGTCTTTTCGCGACCGACCTCGCGCGCCGCAGCCTCGAAATTTGCCTTCAGGCGATCATGCCAGAGCCGGGTGGTGCGCGCATAATGCTCGCGCCAAGCTTCGACGTCATGCACTTCGAAGCCGTGAAACTCAAGATTACCAACCGACATGCCGAGGTGATCGAGCTCGCCACCCGGGAATATATAGCGGCCAATGGCGGTGGCGGCGGCGCGGTCGCGGCGGCGGCCGTGGCGAAAGCGCTCATACGCGTTGGCGCGCAAAGCGATCGTGTGATGAAGGTATAGTCCGCCCGGCTTGAGCAGACGATGGACCGTTCGAAAATATGTCGGATGGTTGGAAATCCCGACTTGTTCGAACATGCCAATGGACGCGATCTTGTCAAAATCGCCTTCCACCAACGCATAGTCGCGCAATTCGAGCGTCACCTTGTCTTGCAGACCAAGCCTTGCAACCTTCTCCTTTGCATAGGCAAATTGCTCCTCGGCCAGCGTCACGCCATGGGCATGAACGCCGTAATGCTGAGCGGCGTGGCAAACGAGCGCACCCCAGCCGCAGCCGATGTCGAGCAGTCTTTCCCCGGGCCGAAGCCGCAATTTGCGGCAGATCATATCGAGCTTGTCGGCCTGCGCGGTCGCCAGATCGTTATTCCAATCTTTGAAATAGGCGCAGGTGTACACCATCTGCGGATCGAGAAAGAGTTCGTAGAAGCGATTGGAGAGATCGTAATGGTAGTGGACGTTTTCCTTGTTCGCCGCTTCGCTGCCGTCCGCGACCGCCTTTTGGACCGACTCAAGCGGCCATGAACCGCCCCGTGGCACGAACAGAAACTTCGCGGCGGTTGCAAGCGCAAGCGTCTTGTCGAGGGATTTCATCAACGCCTTGGTGCGCCCCTTCGGTCTTCGCGCGGCCAGATCGAATAATGTCCCGTTGCGAAGATCGAAGCGCGCGGTCACCCAGAGATTGAGAAAAGTATCCACATTGGGCCGCCGGATCATCGCCGCGACGGCGCCTTCATCGGCGATGACGAAGGTCAACGCATCGGGCGGAAGATTGGCTGGCACAATGGAGCCGTCCCATAACGCAAAGCCGATATCGGGCAGGATATGCGCGCTGAGATGGGTGAGCAGGCGTTTGAAAATATCGAGACGCCGCGCGGCTTTCCGGTCCATCGATGCAGGCAATGTCATTTTCTCAAAACCAACCGCTTAAGAACGTCCGTTAAAGAAAGCCGATCGAAATCCACGGAAATATCGCCACGATAATCAAGCCCGCCATCAGCGCCAGCAAATATCCCCAGATCGGGCGAATGCCCTCGGCGGGATCGACGCGACCGATGGCGCAAGCCGCGTAATAGCCGACGCCAAAGGGCGGCGCGAACAAGCCGATTCCCATCGCAAGAATGATGATCATCGCATAGTGAACCTCGTGCACGCCGGTGGCGCGCGCGATCGGAAACAGCAGCGGGCCAAACAATACGATCGCCGGAATGCCCTCCAGCACGCTGCCGAGCACCGTGAACGCCAAAATCGAGACGGCGATAAAGCTCGCCGAGCCGCCGGGCAGGCCGGTCATCGCGGCGGCCAAGGCGCGCGAAAACCCGGATTGGGTCAAGCCCCAGGCCATGCCCGTGGCGGTGCCGATGATCAATAAAATCGCGCCCGACAGACACGCGGTTTCGATCAGCATCGGCATCAGCCGCCGCCAGTCGAATTGGCGGTAAAGCAACAGCCCGACGACAAACCCATAGACGATGCCGATGGTGGAAACCTCGGTCGCGGTCGCTATTCCTTCCACGACCGCGGCTCGGATGACGAAGGGCAGCGCCAAAGCGGGCAGGGCGATGACAAAACTTCGCGCGATTTCGCCGCCACTCGCCCGCTTGACGTGGCTTAAATCCTCGCCACGGTAGCGCCACCACACCAGGGCCGACAGCGTGATCGCCAGCACCACGCCGGGCAACAGCCCTCCGGTAAACAGCGCCGAGATCGAAACGCCCGTGACCGAGCCGATCGTGATCAAAACCAGACTGGGCGGGATGGTTTCGGTCTGCGCGCCGGTCGAAGCGAGCAGGGCGACGAGATCGCCCGGCCGGGCGCCACGTTGCTTCATTTCGGGAAACAGCACCGGCGCCACCGCCGCCATGTCGGCGGCCTTTGAACCGGAGATGCCTGAGACCAGGTACATCGCGCCGACCAGCACATAATGAAGGCCGCCGCGCACATGGCCGAGCAGGCTCGCCAAAAACGTCACCATCGCGCGCGCCATGCCGGCCATCTCGATCAAGAGGCCGAGAAAAATGAACAGCGGCACCGCGAGCAAAATCAGATGGCTCATGCCTTCGTCCATCCGCCCGACCAGCACCATCAGCGGCGTGCGTGTGGTCAAAGCGAGATATCCGAAAATCGCAAGACCAAACGCGAACGCGATCGGCACGCCGGCAAAGACACAAAATCCAACCACGCCGACAAAGAAGATCACAAGGTTCAGATTGCCGAGCGGCCGCAACCATGGCGCGGCCAGCCAAAACACGGCGACCAGGAGCGCCACCGACAATGCCGCGCGAAGCACGAGCCTCACGTCCCCCACCCGCATCAGCCGCAACACCGCCAACAGCACCATCAAGCCGATGCCGATCGGGAGCGCCGCCGCGCGCCAGCTATTGGAAATCTGTAAGGCCGGCGTCGTGATGAAGCTCTCTTCATAGGCGTATTGGTAAGCGGGCGTGACGATCAGCAGCAAAAAGGCAAGCGCCGCGCAGGTCGCGACCACGTCGAGATAGGCGCGCATCGCGGGCCGGGCGCTGGCGACCACCGCCGTCATCCGCATATGTTCGGAGCGGCGAAACGCCACCACCGATCCGAGCATCGCAAGCCACAGAAACAAGATCGAGGCCAGCTCGTCCGACCAGATCAAAGGGCGCTGCACGACATAGCGCGCCACCACGCCCGCAAACAGCGTGACGATCTCGGCGACCACCAAAAGCGCGGCTGGAATTTCGACGAGATTGCCGAGCAAGATTTCAAGCCGATGCGCCAAGGGTCGCCGGCGAGGGGACACCACCTCGCCATTTCCTTCTTGCGTCGCGCCGGCGTTGACCATCATGCAATCCGAAGAGGCTCGCGCTTTACGACAATTTGCCGACGGATTTCTCCAAAATGGCCCACGCCTCCTCGCCGTATTTTCCCTTCCATTCGGAATAGAAACCGGCCGCGCGCAATTTTTCACGGAAAGGCGCCAAATCCGGCTGATTGAAGACCAGGCCTTTGCCGGCCAATTCCTCACGAACAGTCGCGTTAAGCTTTTCGGTGTCGGTGCGCGCTTTCAGCGCGGCGGCGTTGACATTCTTTTCGACGATGGCGCGCACGTCGGCCGGCAGCGCCTCAAGGGCGCGGCGGTTCGCCAGGAACCAATAGCCGTCCCACATGTGGTTGGTCAGCGAGCAATATTTCTGAA
>DATGJS010000064.1:0-2785 GCA_035295025.1 Bradyrhizobium sp. | reverse complement strand
CGAAATTCGCGATGGCCGAAAGCGTGCGCGCGGCACTGGCGCTGGTGTCGCGAGGGGAAGCCGTGCTCGGAATCGTTTATGCCACCGACGCAAAGGCCGATCGGGGCGTCAAAATCGTCGGTTCTTTTCCGGCCGATTCCTATCCTCCGATCATTTATCCGCTTGCCGCAACCCTGTCGGCGAAACCAGGCGTGACGGACTATCTCGCCTTCCTGCGTTCGTCTGAGGCCAAGGCCATTTTTGAACGATATGGCTTCACCTTCCTGATTCCCTCGGCTTCCTGATCGCATTTGCCCGTGTTTGACATCTCGCCTTCGGAATGGACCGCCATCCTGCTTTCATTGCGGGTTGCCACGGTCGCAGCACTGGTTGCGACGCCGTTCGCCGTCGCGATCGCATGGCTTTTGGCGCGGCGCGAATTCTGGGGCAAGGCGCTTTTGGATGCGCTTGTGCATTTGCCCTTGGTGCTGCCGCCGGTCGTCACCGGCTATCTCCTGCTTCTGACATTTGGCAGACGTGGGCTGATCGGCGCTTGGCTTGCCGATCATCTCGGCCTCGTCTTCGCCTTTCGGTGGACGGGAGCCGCGCTTGCCTGCGGCATCATGGCGTTTCCGCTTCTGGTGCGGCCGATCCGGCTATCGATCGAGGCGGTGGATCACCGGCTGGAACAGGCGGCCGCAACGCTCGGCGCCTCACCCTGGCGGATCTTTCTGACCATAACCCTGCCGCTGGCGGCCCCCGGCGTGATCGCCGGCATGGTGCTCGGATTTGCCAAAGCGGTCGGTGAATTCGGCGCCACCATTACCTTCGTGTCGAATATTCCCGGCGAAACCCAAACCATTTCGTCGGCGATTTATTCGCTGATCCAGGCGCCGGGTGGCGATGCGGCAGCGCTGCGGCTCGTCATGATCTCGATTTTGATCGCCACCGGCGCGCTCGTTGCGTCGGAATGGTTCGCCCGACGCGCGAACCGGCGTCTCCACGGAAATTGAGCATGCTGCATATTGACGTGTCGAAACGGTTGGGCGAATTTTCGATCGAAGCGTGCTTTACCAGCGAAGGCCGCGTCACCGGTCTGTTCGGCGCATCAGGCGCGGGGAAAACTTCCCTGCTCAACATGATCGCGGGCTTGCTCAAACCCGACCGCGGCGTCATTGCCCTCGATGGCGAAACGCTCGATGACACCGTGACAGGATTGCACATACCGAGCCATCGGCGGCGGATCGGTTATGTGTTTCAGGAGGCGCGGTTGTTCCCCCATCTCGATGTGCGCTCCAATCTCGATTATGGCCGCCGAATGAACCGCCTTACCGAGAACATCGCGCTTCGGCGGCGCGTCACCGATTTGCTCGATATCGGCGATTTGCTCGACCGCCGCCCCGGAAAACTATCCGGCGGGGAGCGCCAGCGTGTCGCATTGGGACGAGCGCTGTTGTCGCAACCACGACTATTGCTTTTGGACGAACCCTTGGGCTCGCTCGACGACGAGCGCAAAGAGGAGATCCTGCCTTATCTCATCCGCCTGCGCGACGAGGCCGACACGCCGATCGTCTATGTAAGCCATGACGCGCGCGAAATGCGCCAACTGGCGAGCCAGATCGTGATGTTCAAGCGCGGCCGCCTCACCGCTTTTGGCGGTGACGAGGTGCTGCCTTGACGAGCCCGCGCGGATGAGGTCGCCTCACGCGCTCGATTTCATATCCCGGCGACCGACAGCCAAAAATTCGCAAGCTTCTGTTTAAACGAGTCAAGCCGCGTGACGACGGGTCTTTCCTCCGGATCTTCCGGCAGCCGAAGGCCGATGACGTTGACCCGCCCGCCGCTGATGCTCCGCGCCACCAAAACGATGGTATCGAGCGTCAACGTCGTGCCCTCTTTCGGCGCATGGTCGAGATGAATATCGAAATAATCGGCAAGCGTGAGTCCGGCCTCGTCCGCGCCGACCGCAACACCATAGATCCCGGCCAGCTCTCCGAGCGTATGGTCGCCGGACACGGTGAAATCCCCCAGCAAATGCGGGTCGGGCGCGGTGCTTGGCGACATATCGACAAAAAACCGATCGAGCGCCTCGGCCTTTTCCGGCGGTGCCAGCAGGTACACATAGTCACCCGGCCGAACCGGATCGGCCTCGACGGGAGACAGAATGTGTTCGTCGCGGATCACGAGCGCCGGCTTCGACCAGGAAGGAATCAGGCCACGGCGGAAATACAGGCTTTTCGGCCGCACGGGATAGCCGACCAGTTGCTGCTCCAATTGCCCCGGCAAATCGAGCTCTACCCTGCGCGGCCCGCGATCGGCGCGCGGCAGCGCTACATGGAGCCGCCGCGCGGCGGGCGCGAGAGTCCATCCCTGCAACAACAGCGAAATGACAACGATGACGAAAGCGACGTCGAAATAGAGATAGGCCTTGGAGATTCCGACCAGGACGGGAATCGAGGCCAGGAAGATCGCCACCGCGCCGCGCAGGCCGGTCCAGGCGATGAATATTTTCTCCCGCCAGCTAAAGCGAAACGGCATCAGACAGAGAAATACCGCCAGCGGGCGCGCCACCAGCATCAGGACCAGCGCGACGATCACCGCGGGCCCGACGCTTGCCATCAGGCGCTGGGGCGAGGCGAGAAGACCGAGCAGGACGAACATCACGATCTGCGCCAGCCAAGTGGCCGCATCAAGGAACGTCACCACCGCATTATGCGCGCGGGTCGGCCGATTACCGATGATGATGCCGGCGAGATAGACCGCTAGAAATCCCGAGGCATGCGCGATCTGCGCCACACCGAAAATC
>DATGJS010000063.1:0-7604 GCA_035295025.1 Bradyrhizobium sp. | reverse complement strand
GATAGATGTCGCCGAACGGAATATTGACCGTGATGCCGCCGATCGCCTCGACGAACTCGCCGATCGGACGCGTGCCGACGCGAACCTTGCGGCCTTTCAAATCGGCGATGCTGTTGATCTTGTCCTTGCACCACACGACTTGCGCGGGATAAGGCCAGACCGCCAGTATCTTGACCTCGTATTTTTCGCGAAAATATTTGTCGAGCTCCGGGATGAAGGAATCGACGACCTTGCGCGCGGTGGCGACATCGGAGGTCAGGCCCGCCAAATCGACGCCTTCGGTGATCTCGTCGCTATCGGCGACATAGGCGAGCACGGTGGTGCCGAAATCAATCTGGCCGAGCTCCATCAGCCGCACCATCTCCGGCCCTTTGAGCGCCATCTTGTTGAAGCCGGCAATCTCAGCCGTGACCCTGCCGTTGGAAGCCGCCGGCATCGCCTTGGTCCAAGTCGGCAATTCGAAATCTTTATATTGGCTGAGAAAATCCCAGGACCCGACGACCCTGATATGGGTCTGCGGCAGCTCGTCCGCGGCAGCGGGCGAGCCGGCACGCGCCAAGGACAAGGCGAGAGCGATCGCGAGGACGATCCTTGACGCTTGCATGCCTTTTCTCGGTCCCGCGTTGATAATGTTCAATTTTCGCGAGAGTGCCTTGAATGCCTTAATTTGATCTTAAGCTTACAAAGACGCCAACAATTAGCGAGACTGGAGCGAAGGGCCGCGGCCGGTTCGCTTTCGCTCAACCGTTGGGTGCAACGACCGGATCACGCAAAAAAGAAGGCCCGCGTGAGAGGCGGGCCTTCGAAATCACACAAACAACACAGATCAGACGGTCGTGGTATAGACTTTGGAGAAGTTATCCTGCGCGGTCTTTGTGCTTTCGGTGACGAGCTTGCCGAGATATTCGCTGGAGGCCTTGGCACGCGACATCAGCACGTCGCCGCGCGCACGCAGCAAATCCGATTGAATCTGGAAAGCTTCGTTGAGCGACTTGGCGGAAGCCAATTGATCGACGCCGGCGAAAAACGCCTCGGTATCCTGATAAATCGCCTGCTGAATATTGCGGCTGATCTTGGCGGCCTCGGTGAGCGAACCCGCAACCGCGGTTTCGAGCGCCTCGGTGGCCTTCTCCGAGCCGGCATAAAAGTCGGCGGCGCGCTCCTTGGCGGTCTCGGCCTGCTTCTTCACGAACTCGCGGGCGGCCTCGGGAACTTCCAGATTTTGGAAGTTTTTGAGGGCTTCTGTCACCGGCGCGAAGGCTTCCTTGACGGTGTCCAGTATGGTTTCGGTGGTCATGGGGTTTCTCCATCCTCGTTTTGAGCTATGGGCTCACCCCGTCCAATTGGCCCGGGGCAACCTCTTTATGGCATAGTTAATGGTGCAATGCAATATTAATGTTGCGTCGCAATATCACGAAGCTGTGACACCGCGTTAGTCCCGCGATTTGTCGTATCATCGAGAAGGAACCGTCAAAATGAACCCTTCCGCCCAACAACCACCCCAGATCGCTCGCGCCAACGGCATCGACCTTTGTTACGAGATTTTCGGCGATCCGGCCGCCGCCCCCCTGATTTTGATCATGGGGTTGGGCGCCCAGATGATCCAATGGGACGATGATTTCTGCCGGCAGCTCGCCGCGCGCGGCTTTCGCGTGATCCGCTTCGACAATCGCGATATCGGCCAATCGAGCAGGCTTTCCGGCGGCAAACCCTTGGGCGCGCTGGAACTGCTCAAGCTCAGGCTGTTCAAGATTCCGGTCAAAGCGCCCTACCGGCTGCGCGACATGGCGCAGGATACGGTCGGCCTGATGGACGCGCTCGGCATCGCCTCCGCCCATGTGGTCGGCGCCTCCATGGGCGGCATGATCGCCCAGGAAATCGCCATCGACTTTCCGCAGCGCGTGCGCTCACTGACCTCCATCATGTCGACAACAGGCAATCCCAAAATTCCCGGCCCGACCCGTGAAGCCGCCGCGATCCTGATGGCGCCGCCGCCGAAATCGCACGACGAATTCATCGAACGTTTCGCCAAGACCTGGAAAGTCTTGCGCGCCGGCTCTTTCCCGGAAGATGAAGCTTTGGATCGCGCGCGCGCCGAACGCACTTTCGCCCGTGGCCTCAACCCGGCCGGCGCCGGACGCCAGCTTCGCGCCATTTTAGCCTCAGGCAGCCGCAAGCAACGGCTTCGCACGGTCAAGGCGCCGACGCTTGTCATTCATGGCACGCTCGACCCGCTGGTGCGGCCTGAAGGCGGGAAAGACACCGCGGCTTCCATTCCCGGCGCAAAACTTTTGATGATCGAGCGCATGGGACACGCGCTGCCGATACCGATGTGGCCGGCAATCATCGAGGCGATCGACCGCCACGCGCATGGCGCCTCGGTCAGGGCCACGCATGAGGCGGAAGAGGAGATAACGTCGTGAAACTGGAAGGCGGATGTTATTGCGGCAAGGTGCGTGAGGTGGCGGCTTGCCACCGCCATCCATCATTTTTTGTCGGGCGCGCGCGTGCCGCCGAGGCCTCCGCCGAGCCCGGTCATCGCCGAAAACATATCGCTCAATCGCTCGGCGAATTTCGGGTCGAATGAGAGCCAGCTTTGCATCAAGGCCTCCGGCGAGACCTTCTGGATATTCTCCATCATCTGGTTCTGGAGTTTTTCCATCACCGCCGTCTGCATCGGCTGAACATCCGGAAGTCCGAAAAACTGCCGCGCCTCGGTCGGCGTGCAGTCGATCTCAACATGAACCTTCATACGCACTCCTGATGGGTTTGCCGGACGGCATGAGTATCGCCGCGAGGCCCAGGGCGACGCAAGCCGTTCGAAGGTGGGAGCCAAATATGCTTAACCGAAGCGGTCGGCGGCAAAGGAGCGCGGGTCGGTCAACGGCGTCATGCCGGTCATCATTTCCGCAAGCAACCGCCCGGTCACCGGCCCCAGCGTCAGCCCGTGATGCTGGTGGCCGAAATCGAACCAAAGTCCCGCATGGCGCGGCGCCGGACCGATCACCGGCAACATATCCGGCAGACAGGGCCGCGCGCCCATCCAGGGTTTTGCCTCAACGGCCTCCCCCAACGGGAACAAGGCGCGCGCCCGCGGCACGGCTTGCGTGATCTGATGCGGATTGGGCGGCGCGTCGCGGCGGGCGAATTCCACGCCGGTGGTGAGACGAATGCCTTGATTCATCGGCGCCAGCAAATAACCGAGGTCCGAATCCAGAACCGGATGGTTGAGCACGGCGTTGCCGCGCGGCGCGAAGTGCAAATGATAGCCGCGCTTGATACCCAACGGGATCGAATAACCGAGCGGACGAAAGACCTGATCGGACCATGGTCCGAGCGCCACCACCACTTCGCGCGCGACCGCCTTGTGTCCAACCTCGCCCACGCTCCACCCGCCGGATTCTTGCGTGAGCGTTCGCGCGTCCGCCAGCATGAAACGTCCGCCCTTGCGCGTGAAGAGGGCCGCATAGGCCTTCGCCAGCGCGCCCGGATCGGGGATAAAACCCGGCGCCGGAAAATCAACCGCGCCTGCAAAATCGCCGGTCAGATGGGGCTCGCGTTGCGCGATCGACTGGCGATCGAGAATCTGGCTGGCGACGCCATACGACCTGGCGCGCTCGGCATCGCGCGCCGCCTTTTCGAGACTGGCATCGGAGCGAAACAGCTTGAGCCAGCCGGTCCGGCGTAACAATTCGCTCACTCCGGCTTCCGCGATCAGCGCCTCATGTTCGGCGAGGCTGCGTTGGATCAACGGCAATTCGGCCATCGCGCTGTGCAGCGCACGTTCAGGCGAGGACGCAAAATAATAGCGCAGCACCCAAGGCAGAAAGTCGGGCCAATCGGAAATCTTGTAGCGCACCTGCGGCGAGCGGTTCAGCGCATATTGCAGGATCTGCTTGACATCCCGGGGAAACATATAGGGAAAGACCGAGGCGCATTCGATCAACCCGGCATTGCCGTAACTCGTCTCTTCGCCCGCGCGTTCGTTTCTATCGATCAGGATGACCTCGCGCCCGCGCTTTTGCAGATGCAAAGCCGCGCTGACGCCGACCATGCCGGCTCCCAACACAAGAACGTCGGCCCGAGTGTCCACTTTTGGTGCCAATCCCTCAAACCGGCAATATCGAACTTACAGACAAACCCGGTGCCCGCGAACCATTCCATCCAACCAAAGGAAATCGCCCTTGCGCCACGTCTAAACTCTGGCAACATGGATGGGTTGTCGTTATTGCATATCCAACAGTACCATCGTGGAGAGCGTTTACCCATGCCGTTACGTCAGATCTTGCTTGCAGCGGCCACCGTCTCGATCGCCGCTTTTGCCGCGACGCCGGCCTCAAGTCAGACCCTGCGCTACGCCAACCAGGGCGAGCTCAAATCGCTCGATCCCTATACGCTCAAGGAAACCACGACCATCGCCCATCACGCCCACGTCTATGAGGGCCTGGTCACCCGCGACAGGGATTTGAAGATCGCGCCCGCGCTCGCTGAAAGCTGGGAAACCCCGGAGCCGACCCGCTGGCGTTTCCATCTGCGCAAGGGCGTCAAATTCCACAATGGCGACCCCTTCACCGCCGACGACGTGCTTTTTTCCGCCGAGCGTGTCCGCGCCAAAGGCTCGAACTTCCTGACCAATGTTCCGGCCGATGCCAAATTCATCAAGATCGACGATTATACGGTCGATGTGAAACTCGACTCACCCAACCCCATTCTGATGTCGCAATGGGACGGCTGGTTCATCATGGACAAGAAATGGTGCGAGGAGAATAACTCCGTCGCGCCGACGCCGGCATCGGCGACGACGCCGAGCTACGCCTCGTTGCATGAAAACGGCACCGGCCCTTTCATGATCGAAAGCCATCAGCCGGGTGTGAAGACCGTGTTCAAGGTCAACCCGAACTGGTGGGGCAAACCCGAACATAATCTTAAGGAAATCGTCTTCACGCCGATCGCCTCGGCCTCGACGCGGGTGGCCGCGCTGCTCTCGGGCGAAGTCGATGTGATCGAGCCGGTTCCAACCCAGGATATTCAGCGGGTCAACGCCGGCGGCAACGCGGTCGTGCTGACCGGACCGGAAGTTCGCACGATCTTCCTCGGCGTGGATCAGATACGCGACGAACTGCTTTACTCCAACATCAAGGGCAAGAACCCGTTCAAGGATATCCGCGTCCGCGAAGCCTTCTACAAAGCAATCGACGTCGATCTGATCAAGAACCGCGTGATGCGCGGCCTTTCGACACCGTCGGCGCTGATGGTCGCGCCGCAATTGTTCCCGCTCTCGAAGGATTTCGTGCGTCCGAAGGCCGATCCCGATGCCGCCAAGAAGCTGATGGCCGAGGCCGGTTACGCCGACGGTTTCGAGATCACGATGGATTGCCCCAACGACCGTTACGTCAACGACGCCGATATTTGTCAGGCGGTGGTCGGTATGCTGGCGCGCATCGGCGTCAAGGTGAATTTGCTGGCACAGCCCAAGGCGCAATATTTCGGCAAGGTGCTCAAACCGGGCGGCTACCAGACCTCGTTCTATCTGTTGGGCTGGACGCCGGCGTCGATGGATTCCCACAATGTGCTTTATGACATCTTGGGATGCCGGAACGATCCGAAGGAGCTGACCCGAGGCGAAGCCAACCTTGGCGGCTATTGCAACAAGGAACTCGATGCGCTCGCCGACAAGGTTCTGGTCGAAGCCGACACCGCCAAACGCGATCAGATGATCAAGCAGGCCTTTGAAATCGGCATCAAGGATTATGGCTACATCCCCCTCCACCAGCAGGCGCTGGCCTGGGGCGTTTCGAAAAAAGTGAAGTTGACCCAGCGCGCGGACAATCAGGTTCTGCTCTACTGGGCAACCAAGCAGGAATGAGATAGGCGGCAAACAGTCCCGGAAGTGATCGGCTTCCGGGACTTGTCGTTTCAAAGGGTCATGGTCCGACGGCGCCAGCGCGGTGGCCGTTCAAAATGAAGTAAAAAAATGCTCGCTTTCACGCTTCGCCGGGCCCTTCAGGCGGTCGGTGTCATGATCGCGGTCGGGATCATTGCGTTCTCGATGTTCCGCTTCGCCGGCGATCCGGTGAGCCAGATCGTTTCCATCGATACGTCGGCGACCGAGCGGGCCGAGATCAGAAAATCGCTCGGGCTCGACGATCCCGTGCCGGTGCAGTTCGCCCGCTATTTCGCCAACGCGGCGCAATTCAAATTCGGCGTTTCCTATCAGTTCCGCTTGCCGGTCGCCGATCTCCTGAAGGAGCGGATGCCGGCCACGCTGGAATTGGCCACCTGCGCCACCATCCTGGCGCTGATATCAGGCATACTGATGGGCGTTTATTCGGCGCTCAAGCGCGACACGCTGCTGGCGCGAATTTTCCAGGCGGTGTCGCTGATCGGCATTTCGCTGCCGACCTTTCTGATCGGCATCCTCCTGATTTATCTGTTCTCGGTGACGCTCGGCTGGCTGCCTTCGTTCGGCCGTGGCGAGGTCGTGCGGTTGGGCTGGTGGACCACGGGTCTTCTCACCGTCTCCGGCCTCAAGGCCCTCATCATGCCATCGATCACCCTTGGTCTGTTTCAGATGACCCTCATCATGCGATTGGTGCGGGCTGAAATGCTCGAAGTCTTGCGAACCGACTATATCCGTTTTGCCCGCGCGCGCGGCTTGACGACGCGTGCCATCCATTTCGGCCATGCGCTGAAAAACACCCTGGTTCCCGTCATCACCGTGGCCGGCCTGCAGTTTGGCTCGGTTATTGCATTTGCGATCATTACCGAAACGGTTTTCCAATGGCCGGGGATGGGGCTGCTCTTTGTGCAGGCGGTACAGAATGTCGATATTCCGATCATGGCGGCCTATTTGCTGATGGTGTCCTTGATCTTCGTCACCATCAATCTGGTGGTGGATGTCCTTTACACGGTGGTCGATCCGCGCCTGCGCGCGACCATCGGCCGCCCGGCGTAACGGATTTCACCATGTCCGACGCCACCCTCCCCCACAAAGCCCATTCGACCGCGGCACTTAGCCATGCCCCGGGCGCCGGCTGGCTCGCCCGCGCACTCGACAGCGACATCTTCTATTCGTTCCGCCGCTCCCGCCTCACGATGGTGGCGGCAGCCGTGACGCTGCTCTTTTTTCTGTTGGCGATCGCCGCGCCGCTTCTTGCGGTCCAAAATCCATTCAATCCAGGAGAGCTCCAGCTCATCAATTCACGCATCGCGCCGCTCTGGACCGCCGACGGTCAAAGTCCATTCCTGCTCGGCACCGATGAGCAAGGCCGGGATGTGTTTTCGGCCATTCTTTTTGGTTTACGCATTTCGCTTGTCGTAGGCCTCCTCGGCGTCTTATTTTCGGGCGCGCTGGGCATCGCCTTGGGCCTGATGGCCGGTTATTTTGGCGGCGCGGTCGATGGCCTGATCATGCGTATCGCCGACGTGCAGCTCACCTTTCCGGCGATCCTCATCGCCTTGCTTGTCAATGGTGTCGCCAAATCATTGTTGAATAATCGGCTGGATGCCATGAGCACGCTCGCGGTCCTGGTTTTCGCGATCGGCCTGAGCTTCTGGGTACAATATGCGCGCACGGTGCGCGGATCCGTGATGGTGGAAAAGAA
>DATGJS010000062.1:0-2382 GCA_035295025.1 Bradyrhizobium sp. | reverse complement strand
TCGACGGGGCAGGATTGCCACCGTTTCCAATACGCAACAAGCCGATTTTAATGACCACGAACATAGGGGCCTCCGTGTGAACCCATTATGAATGGATGAATGGGCGAGGCATGAATGGCCCCCGGTGCGGGGTCATTTCGCCAGGAACGGCAGCATCAGCGCGTTGAACCTGTCCGGTGCATCGAGGAAAACCAGATGCCCGGCGTTCTCGAGCACCTCGGCGCGGCCGTTCGGCATCTTCGCCGCCAGTGCCTTGGCGAGGTCCGCATTCTGACCCATCTTCGGCCGCAGCGCCTCCGGCGCGAGCGGCCTTCCGGGCGCGTTGTGATCGTCGGCGCCCATGATGAAGAGGGTCGGAATCGAAACGAGCGGAATCTCGTGCACGACCGGCTCGCGGTAGATCATCTGCCCCGATGAGACAAAGGCGTGCAGCCAGCGCCGATAATCCGCGGCGCCCTTGATGTTGAAACGGGCGTCGATGAAGGGCGTCATCGCCTCGGGCGGGATCTTGGGCGCGTAGTTATTCTCGAGCTGCTTGCGATAGCCTTCCGCGGTGAGCTTGTCCTCGTTCTCGAGAATCTTTTCGGTCGGCGTCGGCGGCACATACATCCGGTAGTCTTCAAGGCCGATCGGAGCGGCCAGCACCAGATGGTTGACGCGATCCGGATAGGCGCGTGCGATCCGCGAAGCCACCATGCCGCCCATCGAATGGGCGACAATATCGGCCTTTGCGATCCCGAGATGATCGAGCAGTGCGATGGTGTTGCGCGCGAGATTGTCGAAATGAAGCTCGCCCACAGGCTTTGAGGATTTGCCAAAACCGATCTGGTCCGGCACCACCACGCGATAGCCGGCCTCGTTCAGCACCTTGATCTCCGGCGCCCAATAGCTCGACGGGAAATTGCGCCCATGCAGCAGCATGACGGTGCGGCCGTTCGGCTGCGCGGGCGCGATATCCATGTAGGCCATGCGCAGCTGCTCGCCTTCGTTGACGACCGGCAGCAGGTTCACGGGGTAGGGATAGGGGAAGCCTTCAAGACCGATGCCGTACGGCTCGCGCGTTTCGGCTTGTGCGGGCGCAAGGCTTAGAATGAGAAGGACGGCCAGGATCGGACAAAGAAAGACTCGGTTCATTCGGGGCTCCGGAAGTAATCGTCATGCCCGCGGAAGAGCGCGAAGCGGGTCTTCGCGCTAGATGTCGCGGGCATCCACGTCTTGTTTTCGAGCACATAAAGGCGTGGATGGCCGGGTCAAGCCCGGCCATGACGCAGAAAATGGTTATTGAGCTTCCCCGAACAGCGCCGCAAAACGCTTCTCGCCCTGGCGGGTGAACTGGACCACGCGGCTTCCGGGCGTCGGATCGCGCGCCGCCCATTTCAGTTCGGTGAAACGGGCGAGCAACGCCGCGCCGAGCGTGCCGGCCAGATGATGACGCCGCTCGCTCCAGTCGAGACAGGCCTTGCAAACCGGGCGGCGCGGATGGCTGAGCGCATCCGCATCGATCTGCAGCGCGCTTTCGAGGAAGCGCTCGCCTTCGCTTGTCAGTTCGATGTCGTGCTTGTGCTGACGCACCAGCTTTTGCCGGCGCAGGCTGTCGAGCATTTGCACGCCGAGGTCGCCAGCGAGATGATCATAGCAGACGCGCGCGCGGCGCAGCGCCGGATCCTTGGGTCCGGTGCGCACCCGCATGTGACCGGCGCGTGCGGCGAGCGCGGCGAGGCCCTCCAGCACGCCGCCGACATCGGGATCGGCGAGGCGGTAGTAACGGTGCCGGCCCTGCTTTTCCTGCTCGATCAGGCCGCCGGCCTCGAGTTTTGAGAGATGCGAACTCGCGGTCTGCGGCGTGATGCCGGCTTCCTGCGACAGTTCGCTGGCGGTGAGCGCGCGGCCGCTGAGCAGCGCAGTCAGCATGTTGGCGCGGGCGGGGTCGCCGACGAGGGAGGCGACCATGGCGATATCGGGACCTGCTTTCATAGTTCGATGTTAGGCGAAGCATCCATGTCGGTCAAGGGTGTACGGTCTCGACCATCGAAACCGATCGTCACTGCGAGCGAAGCGAAGCAGTCCAGTCGCGTCACGGAACTTAAGGATTGCTTCGTCGCTAACGCTCCTCGCAATGACGGCAACGAAATGCTGGAGTTCCACATGACCGTCACCGTCTTCATTCGCTATCAGCTCGATCCGTTCAAGCGCGCCCAGTTCGAGGAGTATTCGCGCAACTGGTTGTCGATCATTCCGAAATGCGGCGGCGACCTGATCGGGTACTGGATGCCGCATGAAGGCACCAACAACATCGCCTTCTCGCTGATTTCCTTCGAAAACCTTGCGGCTTACGAGGCCTATCGCGCGCGACTGCGCAACGACAAGGAAGCCATGGATAAC
>DATGJS010000061.1:0-4524 GCA_035295025.1 Bradyrhizobium sp. | reverse complement strand
ATCTTCTCCAGTTCGGCCTCGGTGACGAGACCGTTGTGGAGCGCCTTGGCTTTGATCTTCTCGGTGTTGAGACCGCGGCCATTATCGGCGATGCAGATGATGATGTGACCGCCTTCGTGATAGGCGGACAGGCGGATCGTGCCTGTCTCCGGCTTTCCGGCGGCGGCGCGCTCGGCCGGGGTCTCAAGCCCGTGGTCGGCCGAATTGCGCACCATATGGGTCAGCGGATCCTTGATCAGATCGAGCACCTGCCGGTCGAGTTCGGTGTCGGCACCGTGCATTTCGAGTTCGATCAGCTTATGCAATTCGCTCGACAGGTCGCGAACGATGCGCGGCAATTTCTGCCACGCATTGCCGATCGGCTGCATCCGCGTCTTCATGACGCCTTCCTGCAATTCGGCTGTGACGTTCGACAGCCGCTGCAACGGCACCTTGAATTCGGTATCCTCGTTACGGCGCGATATTTCCAAGAGCTGGTTGCGCGTCAGCACGAGCTCGGACACCATCGTCATCAGATGTTCGAGCGTATCGACATTGACGCGGATCGATTGGTTGGCGATGCGGTCGCCTTCGCCGGGATCGACCTCGACCGCCGTCTTGACTTTCTTGGCCGCGGATTTCTTGGCCTTGCCGGGAGGTTCCTGCTCTGCGGATGGAGGCTCGGCGACCGGCGAATCACTGGCTTCGGGCTCGGCCGGAGCGACCTTTTTGGGCGGCGACGCAACGGCTTCGGTTTCGGTCTCCCGGAACGCACGCTCAAGCTCGTCCAGCGAAACTTCACCCGGCCGTAATTCGCGCTCCAACACCTGATGCGTCAACTTACCCTCCGTAGCCGTGACTTTCGTAGAACTTTCCGCCGCCGGTTCGGCGGGCGCGGGCGCCGCCTCTCCTTGAGCGGCAGGCGCGCCCATCGCCGCCATGCCACGCTCCACCATTTGATGAAGTTGGACGATCAGATCCTGATCATTGCCTTCCGGTTCGGCTTCGGTGGCTTCGAGCCCGCCCAGAATTTCCTTGATTCGGTCAATACTGCTCAGAATCAGCGTCACCGCCTCGGCCGTGACCGGCATTCCATCGCGGAATTTACCCATCAGGGTTTCGCCGGCATGGGCCAGTGCTTCAAGCCGCGGCAAGCCAAGGAAACCGCAGGTTCCCTTGATGGTGTGCACCAAGCGAAAGATATTATCTAAAATCTTGGCGTTGTTCGGGTCCTGCTCGAACCGCACCAATTGATTATCGACGGTATCCAGGCTTTCACTGGTTTCCGTCAGAAATTCTCGCAATAAATCGTCCATGAATCCGGCCTTCACCCACGCGCGCTGCTTCGAAGCGCTTTTCCGAGTGCGACCAGCTTCTATGCAAACCGTTTAATATTGGTTGAGCAAAGGCAAAAGAACGGGATCAACAAAGAGATAAACAATCCCGCAAAACTACGGCGGGGCGCGATTAATCATTTGTTAATGATATCTTCACCGCTTGACGCGCCGCGCGCGCGATCGAACCCGGCACAAATGCCGTCATTTTCAGCCGCTTCCGATCAGGAGGCGGTCACGACGATGCCATCCCCCTCGGCCGCAAGCCTCACCCTTAGTCCGCAGGCTTGGGCCAAAAGCCGGGTATAGTAAGGCTGCACCGCATGGGCGTCGGAGACCGACAAATGCTCCGAACTGAGAAGAGCGGCGATATTTTGCGGCAAACGGGCGTTCAAGCCGTTGGCGGTGACACGAAAACCCATGCTTTCGCCTTCGCCCACGGAATCGACCGTCAACACGCCGCCGCGCGGAATGGTTTGCTGCGCGATCACCATCATGTTCAGCAGGAGTTTGACCCGGTTTTTGGGCAACAATAACCGTGGCAGATTCCAGATGATCGTGGTCTTGCCGTCCTCGATATGGCCCCGCGCCATCGCCTGGGCGTCGCCCAGATCGATCTGCGCCCCCGACGATCCGGCGGCGCCAAACGCCAGGCGGCTGAACTGCAAACGCGCCGAGGCGGTCCTTGCGCTCTTGCGAATCAGTTCGAGCGCGAATTCCCGGTCATCGGGTTTAGGATTGTCGTCGAGCACTTCCAGCCCGTTGACGATGGCCCCCACCGGGCTGATCAGATCGTGACACACCCGCGAACAAAGCAGCGCCGCCAGCTCAAGGGCGTCGGGGGCGGGGCCGGAAGACGGGACACCAGACATAACATGTTCCTGAAGATCGATGATGGGCGTGGCAATGCGAATCGCGCGCGTTCGGTTTACTAAAGCATGATCCGGAAAAGTGGGCACCGACTTTTCCCTCGCGACAAGCCCCGGCGCGGCCGGGGAGCGCGGGCCCTGCTGTCCGGAAAAGAGAGGCGCGGCCGGCGCGACAACCTCTATATAAGCCGTTAAGGGTTTTTGATGGGCCTTCCACCGAACCGGCCAGTTCCGCCTCACTTTATCGGCCGCGATGCCATGGCGGCGCTCCTCAACCCCCTGACCGAGCTTGTCGCCAGCGCTGGCGCGGCGATTCTCGCCTTCAACCGTGGAAGGCTGCGTATCGACGGCAAGAGCGATGGTTCGCCAGTGACCGAAGCGGATCTTGCCGCCGACCGCATCATCGCCGACGGCCTTGCGCGGCTTGCCCCGCATATTCCCATCGTGTCGGAGGAAAGCAGCCCGCCAGAACTGGCTTCCGCCAATACCTTCTTCCTGATCGATCCGCTCGACGGCACCAAGGAATTTGTCGCCGGGCGACCCGAATTCACGGTCAATCTCGCTTTGGTGAGCGACGGCACGCCAATCCTTGGCATCGTCGCGGCTCCCGCGCTTGGATCGATCTGGCGGGGCGTGGTCGGCCGGGGCGCCGAGCGATTGACGATGAAGGGCGGAAATGAGCGGGCCGAGGCCATTCACACCGAAGCCATTCACACCAGATCCTTGCCAGGCTCCGGCCAATCCTGGATCGCCGCGGTGAGCCGTTCGCATGGCGATCCCACCACCGAAGCCTTTATTGCGCAAAGACCCGGCGCGGTCAGGCAGATGGCCGGTTCCGCCGTCAAATTCGTCCGAGTCGCCGAAGGCACGGCCGATATTTATCCACGCCTTTCGCCGACGCGTGAGTGGGACGTCGCGGCCGGACACGCGCTCGTCACAGCCGCCGGCGGCAAGATCACGGACGCTCAAGGGGCCGATTTGCGGTTTGGCGCTGGGACGATGGACTTTATTGTGCCGGCCTTCATCGCCTGGGGTGACCCGCGGGCCGCGCCGTGACATCACCTTTCGGCCGGTATCTTACTGCGCGAGCTTCTCTTCAAGCTCGGGCCAGCGCAAAATCGCCTGCTTCAGGATCGGACCCGGATTGCCGGCGAAAGTGTCGCGATTTTCCTCGCGCCCGAATAGATAAAGGCGTTCACCCGAAATCAGCCAGAACAGGGGATTGCCGGCCACCGTAATCCCCCGCGCCACATCGACGGGGTCATAACCGCCGAATTGCGGGGCATAAATCTCCGGATGCGCCATAAAGGAGGCGCGATTGCCCTCATTGCGAAAGCGCCACACGACGCCGGCCTGAGCTGCCTCGAATTCGGGGAGACCGGGCGCGGGTTGAGCGTCGATGAAATAAGCAAGCGGGTCGTATCCCTCGATCGCCAGGCCGCTATAGCGGTTGGTCACGACGCGCTCCGTTGTCGCAGCTATCGCCTTCGACCCCCACCCCCACCTTCCGAACCCGGCCACGTCCGCCCCCACCAGGAGGACGAGGGCGATAATGGCGCTTCGAGGACGAAAATAAGCTCCGACCCCTATCCGGTTTCCTTCCTGCCGTTGTGCCGTCATAGTTGAACCCGATAACATCCGAGTCGGGGAATATAAGGGGTATTTTCATGATTGTCGCTTCACGCCTTGCGGCGATGGTGATTGCCGCGCTGATGTGCTGGCCGCTTCCGACTTCCGCGCAGCAGACGCCGCCATCCGACTTGCCGCCGCCGCAACGCCAGGCGGGACCGAATTATTACGGGCCGGACGAGCTGGTCGGCGCCGGCCATAAATTCTTCGGCAATGTCTCGCGCGGCCTTGCTTCGGTGATCGAGCGCGCGGTCAGCCAATGGGGCCTGCCAAACGGCTACATCCTCGGCGAGGAAGGCTCGGGCGCCTTTGTCGCCGGGCTTCGTTACGGCGAGGGCACGCTTTACACCAAGAATGCCGGAGATTTGCGGGTGTACTGGCAAGGGCCGTCGGTCGGCTTCGATTGGGGCGGCGATGGCGCGCGCACCATGACGCTGGTCTACAACCTCCCGGCCACGAGCGCGATCTATCAGCGTTTTGCCGGCATCGATGGTTCCGCCTACATCATCGGCGGATTCGGCATGACCGCGCTGACCGCCAACAACATCGTGCTGGTGCCGATCCGCTCCGGCCTCGGCTTGAGGCTGGGGGCCAATATCGGCTACCTGAAATACACCCCGCGCGCGACGTGGAATCCGTTCTGAGGGCGTCGGCGCAACACAGCGGCGCTTTGGACTGGCGCACGAAATAACGGCGCCAATGCCGCAAAGCCG
>DATGJS010000060.1:0-3879 GCA_035295025.1 Bradyrhizobium sp. | reverse complement strand
CGGGCATCAGCCCAAATGAAGATGACGCACAAAAACAAGGCGTGTGCGCTGCGGGAGAAACCATGAACAAGCCGCTAACCGGCGTCACCACCAGGCGCAAACTCCGTTCCAGCGAATGGTTCAATAACCCCCATAACCCCGGCATGACCGCGCTTTATCTGGAGCGATACCTCAATTACGGCCTGACTCGTAAGGAATTGCAGTCCGGAAAACCCATTATCGGTATTGCGCAGACGGGCAACGACCTCTCCCCCTGCAACCGCCACCATCTCGAATTGGCACACCGGGTACGCGAAGGCATTCGCGCCGCCGGCGGCATCGCGATGGAATTTCCGATGCACCCGATCCAGGAAACGGGAAAACGCCCGACCGCCGCGCTGGACCGTAACCTCGCTTATCTCGGGCTGGTGGAAATCCTGTTCGGATACCCGCTGGACGGCGTCGTCCTGACCACGGGCTGCGACAAAACCACGCCGGCCTGCCTGATGGCGGCCGCCACCGTCAACCTGCCGGCCATCGTGCTTTCCGGCGGCCCGATGCTCAACGGCTGGCACCAGGGCCAACGCACGGGTTCCGGAACCGTGGTGTGGAAAGCGCGCGAACAACTCGCCGCCGGCGAGATCGACTACGAGCAGTTCATGACCATCGTGGCCTCCTCCGCGCCGTCGGTCGGTCATTGCAACACCATGGGCACGGCCTCAACGATGAATGCGCTGGCCGAAGCGCTCGGCATGTCGCTTCCTGGATGCGCGGCGATCCCCGCGCCCTATCGCGAGCGCGGCCAGATCGCCTATGAAACGGGAAAACGCATTGTCGGCATGGTCTGGGAAGACCTCAAGCCGTCGGACATTCTGACGCGAAAGGCGTTCGAAAACTGCATCGTCGTCAATTCGGCGATCGGCGGCTCGACCAATGCGCCGATCCACATCAACGCGCTGGCACGTCATATCGGCGTGGAGCTCTCCATCGACGATTGGCAGAAATTCGGTCACGACGTTCCGTTGCTCGTGAACATGCAACCGGCCGGCTTCTATCTCGGCGAGGAATTTCACCGCGCCGGCGGCGTGCCCTCCGTGGTGCGGGAATTGATGGGTGCAAAACGCATTCACGAAGATGCCGTGACCGTCAATGGCCACACCATGGGCGACAATTGCCGCCAGGCGCCTTTGCCCGATGGCGATGTGATCCGGAGCTACAATAAGCCGTTGGTGAAAGACGCGGGCTTCCTGGTGCTGCGCGGCAATCTCTTTGATTCGGCAATCATGAAGACGAGCGTCATCTCAAAAGAGTTTCGCGAGCGTTATCTGGTCAACCCAAAGGACCCCAATGCTTTCGAAGGCCGTGCGATCGTGTTCGAGGGACCGGAAGATTATCACGAACGGATCGACGATCCCGCGCTCGATATCGACGAGCATTGCATCCTGTTCGTGCGCGGCACCGGCCCGATCGGCTATCCCGGCGGCGCCGAGGTCGTGAACATGCAGCCGCCCGCGGCCCTCATCAAACGCGGCATCCTGTCGCTCCCCTGCATCGGCGATGGCCGCCAGTCGGGCACCTCGGGCTCGCCCTCGATCCTCAACGCCACACCCGAAGCCGCCGCCGATGGCGGCCTTGCGATTCTGAAAACCGGCGACAGAGTGCGCATCGACCTCAACAAGGGCAGCGCCAACATCTTGATTTCGGATGACGAGGTGAAAAAACGCCACGCGGAATTGAAGGCCAAAGGTGGCTTTCCCTACCCCGCAAGCCAGACCCCGTGGCAGGAAATTTATCGCTCAACCGTCGGCCAACAAGCCACCGGCGCTTGCATGGAGCTCGCCACACGCTATCACGACATCGCCGGCAAGGTCGGTGTCGCCAGGGATAATCATTGACGTCGTCATTGCGAGCCAACGGGTCGGGCGAATGCCCGCCCGATGACAGGCTCCGCGAAGCAATCCAGAAAGCAAGAAAAAGAGGCTGGATTGCTTCGTCGCTTTGCTCCTCGCAATGACAAAATAACAAAATAAAAGGAGAACCACATGTCAGATCGCCTGAAAGGCAAACGCGCTTTCGTGACCGCGGCCGCCGCCGGCATCGGCCGCGCATCGGCGATTGCCTTTGCGCGCGAGGGCGCGTCCGTCTTTGCCACCGACATCGACGAAAAGGGACTGGCTGATCTCGCCAAGGAAGGCGTCAAGGAGATCGCCCGCCTCGACGTGCGCGATAGCTCGGCGGTCGCGACCATCGCCAAGCGGGTCGGCGGCATCGATATTCTTCTTAATGCAGCAGGCTTCGTGCATCACGGCACGGTGCTCGATTGTTCCGACGAGGACTGGGATTTTTCCTTTGACCTCAACGTCAAATCGATGCATCGGACGATCCGCGGCTTCCTACCGGGCATGATCGAGCGCGGCCATGGCTCGATTGTGAACATTTCCTCCGCCGCCGGCGTCTTCAAGGCCGCGCCCAACCGTTACGTCTATGGCGCGACCAAGGCCGCGGTCGCGGCGCTGACCCGCGCGGTCGCCACCGACTTCATTACCAAAGGCATTCGATGCAATTGCATTTGCCCCGGCACCATCGAGACACCTTCGATGCTGGGTCGCGCCGCGGCGGCCGGCCCCGGCGGGCGTGAAATGTTTGTCTCGCGCCAACCGATGGGACGGCTTGGCACGGCGGAAGAAATCGCTTCGCTCGCGGTTTATCTCGCCAGTGACGAAAGCGCGTTCACGACCGGCGTGGCGCATATCATCGATGGCGGTTGGACGTTGTGATTATCGACCGTATCAGTCAGCGTCATTGCGAGGAGCGCAAGCGACGAAGCAATCCAGACTTCCTTCTTGACGCTGGATGGCTTCGCGGAGCCTGTCATCGGGCGGCGCGTTGCGCCGACCCGTCGGCTCGCAATGATGGAAGAAATCGAAGCAGGGACGCGATATCATGAACACAATCGATCTGAAAGGCCGCTGCGCCGTCGTCACCGGCGGCGCGCAAGGTTTTGGCCGCGCCATCACCGAGCGGTTTGTCGCCTCCGGCGCCAAGGTCGCGATCTGGGACCACGATCACGTGCTAGCGGAGAAAACCGCCAAAGAAATCGGCGCCAGCGTCACCACGTTCAAAGTCGATGTGTCCGATTTGGCCGCCGTCGAAAAGACGCGCGATGCGACACTGGCCGCCTTCGGCAAGATCGATATTTTCGTCAACAATGCCGGTATCGCCGGCGTCAACAAGACGGTGTGGGACACCGATTTCGAGGAATGGCGCAAGGTGCTGCGCATCAATCTCGACGGGCCCTTCATCTGTTGCAAGGCCATCGCGCCGATCATGATCAAGCAAAACTACGGCCGCATCGTCAACATCGCTTCCATCGCCGGCAAAGAGGGTAATCCCAACGCCGCGCATTATTCGGCTTCAAAAGCCGGCCTGATCGCGCTGACCAAATCGCTCGGCAAGGAGCTTGCCGCCTACAACATCATGATCAACGCAGTGACACCGGCCGCGGCCAAAACTGCGATCTTCGACCAGATGACGGAGCAGCATATCAACTTCATGCTGTCGAAAATTCCAAAAAATCGCTTCGTGCTGGTGGAAGAACTCGCGGCGATGGTTGCGTGGCTTTCCTCGGAAGATTGCTCGTTCTCGACCGGCGCGGTATTCGATATTTCCGGCGGACGGGCGACGTATTAACTATCTTGACGGCTATTGGGACCCGCGCCTTTGTCGGCGGGTTCGGTGCAAACCATCAATTGATGGTAGCGTGATCTCTTCGAACCGATCAGGACATTATTTACCCGTGAACATCACCGCCTACGACATCTCTGTCTGGATCTTGCCGCTCGTCATCGCCATTACCTTTCACGAGGCGGCGCACGGCTTTGTTGCCCATCGCCTCGGCGA
>DATGJS010000059.1:0-12857 GCA_035295025.1 Bradyrhizobium sp. | reverse complement strand
CGTGAGGGCCGAATAGGTCACGACCGGGGGCTGCCAATGCTGCGAGCGAGGTGTGAGGATATGCAGCGCGCCGCGATATTCGGCCGCCGCCAGATTGGCGCGTTTGACGTTGTCGCCATCGGCCTTGTTGATCGCGATCATGTCGGCGAGTTCGACAAGGCCCTTCTTGATGCCTTGCAGCTCATCGCCGGCGCCCGGCAGCATCAAGGCCAGGAAGAAGTCGGTCATGTCGCAAACGGCGGTCTCAGATTGCCCGATGCCGACCGTCTCCACCAAAACGACGTCGAAGCCGGCCGCCTCGCACAACAACATGGCTTCGCGGGTTTTTGCCGCGACGCCCCCGAGCGTGCCGGAAGCGGGCGAGGGGCGGATATAGGCGCGCTCAGACGCCGACAACCGCGCCATCCGCGTCTTGTCGCCGAGAATGGAGCCGCCGGTGCGCGCCGAGGACGGGTCCACCGCGAGAACCGCGACCTTGTGGCCGCGCTCGATCAAATACATGCCGAGCGCGTCGATGGTGGTGGATTTGCCGACGCCGGGTGAGCCGGTGATGCCGACCCGGATGGCCTTGCCGGTCTCGCGCAGCAAGGCCTGCACGAGACCGCGGGCGGCTGCCTGATGGTCGCCACGCCGGCTCTCGATTAGCGTGATCGCACGCGCCAGCGCCGCGCGGTGACCGGCACGGAGGTCTTTGGCAACGGCCTTGATGTCGAGTGGAGCATTCTTCGGCAAGGGCATGCCCTGCTTTACAACGGCGGAGGGTGGCAGGCGAGAGGGTACACTGCCATTGCCGCGTCATTGCGAGGAGCAGAGCGACGAAGCTCTCCAGAGCTGTCGTATCCAAGCTCTGGATTGCTTCGCTTCGCTCGCAATGACGGTCTCAAACGCCCTCTTTTCTGGAGGGCTTCTTCAGCCAGTGGGCTCACGATAACTGCTCACCAAGTTCACGAAGGTGCCGTTCTGCGCACGTCTTGAGCGGCATAAGCTTGCCTTGCCATATCGTCCGAAGAAAATAGGTCTCGATACGATCGCGTGTGTTTTCAAGACGTCGGCCAATGTCGGAGATTGCTTGCCAATCGACGTCATCTTCGACAACTTTGAGACTCGCCGGAATCTGATCTGACGCTACACTGATAATTTCGAATAACCGCTCTAAAACCAGCCGTCGCCTTCGATCTTTGGCGAGCGCATCCTCCGAAATTCTGGTAATCACTCCGCCGCCTCGCTGTGCCCCAAGCGCGCGTTCAACTTGTGGATCAATTCCTCGGCGGCGTCCGCGATCACGGTGCCCGGCGGGAAGATGGCTTCGGCGCCGGCCTTGTAAAGCGCGTCGTAATCCTGCGGTGGCACCACGCCGCCGACAATGATCATGATGTCTTCGCGGCCTTCTTTCTTCAGCGCGGCCTTGAGCTCCGGCACGGCGGTCAGATGCGCCGCCGCCAGCGACGACACGCCCAGAATGTGCACATCGTTCTCGACCGCCTGGCGCGCGGCTTCCTCCGCTGTCGCAAATAGCGGCCCGATATCGACGTCGAAACCCACATCGGCAAAGGCCGAAGCGATTACTTTCTGGCCGCGGTCGTGGCCGTCCTGACCGATCTTGGCGACGAGAATACGTGGCCGGCGGCCTTCCGCGTCTTCGAACGCATCGATCAGCGCTTGCACCTTTTCGACCCGGTTGGACATGGCGGAAGCCTCGCGTTTATAGACGCCGGTGATGGATTTGATCTCGGCGCGATGGCGGCCGAACACTTTTTCCAGCGCATCGGAAATTTCCCCGACGGTAGCCTTGGCGCGCGCCGCATCGATCGCAAGCGCCAGCAGATTGCCGTTGCCCTCCGAGGCCGATCGCGTGAGCGCGGCGAGGGCCTCATCGACAGCGGGTTGATCGCGTTCGCCCCTCAAACGCTTCAGCTTGTCGATCTGTAGCCGCCGGACATTGGAATTATCGACTTTGAGAATATCGATCGGTGTTTCGTCTGCCGGCTGATATTTGTTGACGCCGATCACGGCCTGTTGGCCGGCATCGATCCGGGCTTGCGTTTTGGCGGAGGCTTCCTCGATCCGAAGCTTCGGAATCCCGGCTTCGATGGCTTTGGCCATGCCGCCGAGTGCCTCGACCTCTTGAATGTGGCCCCAAGCTTTGGCGGCGAGATCGTAAGTGAGGCGCTCGACGTAATAAGAGCCGCCCCAGGGATCGATGATGCGCCTGGTGCCGCTTTCCTGTTGCAGGAATAATTGTGTGTTGCGCGCAATCCGCGCCGAGAAATCCGTCGGCAGCGCCAAGGCCTCGTCGAGCGCGTTGGTGTGCAGCGATTGGGTGTGACCTTGGGTCGCCGCCATCGCCTCGATCGTGGTACGCATCACATTGTTGAAGACATCCTGCGCCGTCAGCGACCAGCCCGAGGTCTGGCAATGCGTGCGCAAGGAGAGCGAGCGCGGGTCTTGCGGTCCGAACGGTTTGAGGAGCTTTGCCCAAAGTAGGCGCGCGGCGCGCAGCTTGGCGACTTCCATGAAGAAGTTCATGCCGATTGCCCAGAAAAACGACAGGCGTGGCGCGAAGCGATCGACATCGAGTCCCGCCTTCAACCCGGCGCGCAGATATTCGACGCCGTCGGCCAGCGTATAGGCAAGCTCAAGGTCCTGCGTCGCCCCGGCCTCTTGCATGTGATAGCCGGAAATGGAGATGGAGTTATATTTCGGCATCTTTTGCGAAGTGTAGGCAAAGATGTCGGCGATGATCCGCATCGAGGGCGCGGGCGGATAAATATAAGTGTTGCGCACCATGAACTCTTTGAGAATGTCATTTTGAATGGTGCCTGAGAGTTTTTCCGGCGGAACGCCCTGTTCCTCGGCGGCTGCGACGAACAGCGCGAGAATCGGCAGCACCGCGCCATTCATGGTCATCGACACGCTCATCTGGTCGAGCGGGATGCCGGCAAACAGCGTGCGCATGTCGTAGATCGAGTCGATCGCAACACCGGCCATGCCGACATCGCCGGCAACGCGCGGATGATCGGAATCGTAACCGCGATGGGTCGCGAGATCGAAGGCGACCGAAAGGCCCTTTTGTCCGGCCGCAAGGTTGCGGCGGTAGAAGGCGTTGGAATCCTCCGCCGTGGAGAAGCCGGCATATTGCCGCACCGTCCAAGGCTGGTTGACATACATGGTTGGGTAGGGACCGCGTAAGTATGGCGCGATCCCGGGCCAAGTGTCGAGGAAATCGATCCCGGCAAGATCGGCTTCGCCGTAAGCGGGCTTGACCGAAATGCCTTCTGGCGTGAGCCAGGGTTCGGCGCCGCCCGCTATTTTTCCGCAGGCGATCTTCTCGAACGCAACATCAGCGAAGTTCGGGATGCGGGTCATTCTCTGATTTTCTCAAACCTGCCATTTCGCGCAGCGAGACTTGTCATGCGTCACTCTAATCTACCACGTCTGGAATTTACCGTAAGCCGCTGAAATCTCTTAATCATGGTCCGGATGCTGGTGGCTGATGATGCCGTTAAGCTTCTCCGGCCCGTAATTCTGTAGTGTGGTGTGGCTCGGCAAATTCGCAATCGCGACCACCCAACCGAGCCGGGATTCGGTTCCGTACTGCCGAACCGGGACCATCCGTTCGAAGGTGCCGGTCATGTCGGCTCCATCCGCCGATAGACTTGTTCCAACGTGGCCAGCGCATCTGCCCCGGCGAAGATAAAATCGCCGATGCCGGCCGCGCGCCACGCGGCTTCCCGCTCGCCCGCGCGTCCTGCCAGATAGATATGTTTGGCGCCGGCCGCGTGAAGGGCCTTGGCGGCGCTTTCCGCCAGCTCGGTATAGATTTTGTCGGACGAGCAGAGGCAGGCGAGCGTCGCGCCGGAGGCTTTGAAGGCGGCCGCAAGCGTCATCGGTTCGGCAGAACCCTCCGATTCGATCGCTTCGATTCCGCCTGCTTCAAAAAAGCTTCTGGCGAATGCCGCGCGCGCGGTAAAGTCCGCGGCCGAACCTAGATTGGCGAGAAAGACTTTGGGCCGCGCGCCGGTGGCTTTGAGGAAACTATCGGAACGATCGCGCAGCCGCTCGAACGGCTCTGCCAGCCGCATCGGCGGCAAGCCATCGAACCTGACCTTCGCTTCGCCATAGGGTGGAAGCGTAATCGGATCGGCTTTGAGAACCGCGACCTGAGTTTCCGCCAGATTTGGAAACTCGCTGGCGCCGGTCAAAGGCTCCTTGCGCAGGGCTATATTGGCTTCGCGCGCCGCGCGGGCCGCAGCGACCTTTTGCTGGACCAGGTTTTTTTCGAGCGCGGCAAAGACGCCGCCGGCCTTTTCGATGTCCTGAAATAGTTTCCAGGCCGCCTCGCAAAGCGTTTGCGTCAGGGCCTCGACCCCGCCGGAGCCCGCGGCGGGGTCTGACACTTTCGCGATGTTGGCTTCTTCCAGCAGCACCAATTGCGTATTGCGAGCGATGCGCCGCGCAAACGGGTCGGGTAGCCCTACCGCGAGCGTGTGGGGCAGTACGTTGATGCTGTTGGCGCCGGCAATACCGGCGGCGAAGGTCGCCATCGTCGCCCGCAGCATATTCACGTAAGGGTCGCGCTGGGTAAGCATCCGCCAGGCGGTGTCGGCGGCGATCCACAATGGCTTGGGGTCGAGACCGCACGCCTGTTCGATGCGCGCCCACAACAAACGCATCGCGCGGAATTTGGCGATGGTCATGAATTGGTCGGCATCGGCGGAAAGCCGCGCATAGATCATCTGTCGCGCTGTATCGAGCGTGATTCCGGCGCCTTCGATCGCGCGGAGATAGGCGGTTGCGGATGACAGCGCGAAGGCTAATTCTTGCGCTTCCGTTCCGCCGGAATCATGGATCACCCGGCCGTCGGCGGCCGCGAACGGCCCGTTGAAGCCCAATCCCGTCAAACGCTGGATTGTGCTGGTGACGGCCAGCGCAATTTCCGGCCAGGCGTAAGGACTGGAGCCCCAAGCCGCACAGGCACTGATCGGGTTCAGCCCGAAGCGAATGGTACAGGCCGTCGGCGCGATGCCTCTTTGCTTGACCAATTCAGCCAAGTGAATCGCCGCCATTCGAGACTGCGGGCCGATCTGAAGTTCGATATCGATGCCGGCGTCGAGATGGACGCCTTCGAGAATTTTGGCGATCGCCTGCGGCGTTGGATCGAGCCCGAAGCCGTAGGCGCCATGGCCGCCGGCGAACACCAAGGTGAGGCCGTCGGCGCCATTTTTGAGATCGTGGATCGCTTGGGTATTGGCGGCGTCCGGATCGGGATGGTCAATCCGCTGCATGATTTGCCAGGGCGCCGCTTGAGGCCGGCCGATGACCGCCGCCGCGTCGCGGCCGCGCGGATAGATCGGCTGGATCGCCAAACCGTCGTAAGTCTTGCCGACCAGTTTTTCGTAAGGGGCGCTTTTCAATACGCCGTCGACCAGCCGGCGCCAGTCGTCAAAGCTGGCGGGCGCGAAATCCGTGGCAAGGGATAGCTCGTCAGGTGGTGTCATTTTAGGAAATTGCCATGAGCGGAGCGCCAAGCCAAACGCTGTTTTTGAACTCAGACGGGATCCAGCAGGCGTTCAATTCCCGCGCTGGATAACCCCGCCAACGCGGCCGCGACACGGCGTCCGGCGATGACGCGATTGGGCGCGATCTCCGCCAAAGGGACCAGGACGAAAGCGCGTTCGAACCAACGGGGGTGGGGCAGGGTCAGTTCCGGTTTTTGCATGGTAACGTCGTCATAGGCGATCAGATCGAGGTCGAGCGTGCGCGGACCCCAGCGCGTTTCGTGGGGGCGATCGCGGCCGAATTTGGCTTCGATCTTTTGCAATACGAACAACAAGGCATGCGGATCGAGGCTCGTTTCGATTTCGATGCAGGCGTTGATAAACCGCGCCTGCTGCGTCTCGCCCCAGGGCGGGGTGGCATAATCGGAGGACCGCGCCAGGAGTGCTGCCTGCGCCATTCCGCAGATATTGGCGATTGCCTTTTGGAAGGTCGCACGGACATCGCCGACATTGCCGCCGAGTGCGATCAGAGCGTGGGGCATCACAGCGTGATCCGAAAAAGTGGGAACCGATTTTTCGAGGCGATCATGCGGATTTAGAGCTTCCGCGTTCGGGTCAACACCACGCCGACGTCATCGAAAATCGCGGCAATCGGCGCGTGCGGCTTGTGGACGGTGACCTTGACGGCGCCGACCTTCGAAAAGGCGGCGAGCACCGCGTCGGCGACGGCGCCGGCGGCACGCTCCAGCAATTTGTAATTGGCGTCCTTGAAAGCGGCGGTGGCGGTGGCAACCACGTTGGAATAGGAGACGGTATCGGAGAGGCGATCGGTGCGCGAGGATTCCGATAGATCCGCTGACAATTCGAGATCGATGACGAAACGCTGCCCGACCTCGGTTTCATGATCCATGACGCCATGACGGGCGTGAATTACGATGCCGGTGATGAAGATGGTATCGCTCATGCTTTGTCCCAAATCGCTGTGGCCACGCGCAAAGCCTGGACGGTTTCCGATACGTCGTGCGTCCGAATGATGCCCGCGCCAGCCTTGGCCGCGATCAGATGCGCGGCGATCGAGCCGCCGAGCCGTTGATCGGGCTCGGATGGCGATACGGTGGCGATGAAGCGCTTGCGTGAGGCGCCGACCAAAAGCGGCAGGCCGAAACCATTGAATTGATCGAGCCGGGCGAGCACCGCCATGCTTTGCTCCGGCGTCTTGCCGAAGCCGATGCCGGGGTCGAGCGCGATATAATCCCGGGAAATGCCGGCTTGTGCGGCGATCTCAAGCGAACGCGAAAAGAAACTGGCGACATCGGCCATGATGTCGATGTCGGGGTCGGCGCGCTCGCGGTTGTGCATCACAACAACAGGGTAACGCCGGGCCGCGATCAGCTTGGCCATGTCGGGGTCGCCTTGTAGGCCCCAAATGTCATTGGCAATGGCGGCTCCGGCGTCGAGCGCCCAGGCGACGACCTTAACCTTCATGCTGTCGATGGAGATGGGAACACCGAGGGAGGCGGCCTCGGTGAGGATCGGCCGCAGGCGTCTCAACTCCTCGTCAACGCTGACCGGCTCCGATCCATAGGGCCGGGTGGACTCGGCGCCGATGTCAATTATGTCGGCGCCGTCGGCGACCATGCGCCTGGCCTGCGCCAGGGCGTGTTCGGGCGAGATGAAGCGGCCGCCGTCCGAAAAGGAGTCGGGCGTGATGTTCAAGACCCCCATCACCAGCGGACATGGTTTGGACAGGCGCTCCGGCCATGTCCGATGATCGGCCGAGGGGGCCGCGAGGGCGGTTCCGGGCGAGGTCGCGATCATGGGGTCGCTTTGCGCGGTCCAAGCCGGGGAGTCAAGACGGAGGGGTGGGGATCGGCGCGTGATTGCGGGAAGGCCGGCCCGATCAGGCGGAAAAGCGAGCTTTGTTCAATAGGTGATTTTGGGCTGAAGCTTGCGGGCCTTGGCGATTAGCTGTTCGACCGATTTTTCGGAAGGAAGAACCCGCACGAGTTTGCGCCTGATGTTCACTTCTTTCATGTTTTGCGCCAGCCGCGACGGATTGCGAAGCGCAAGCTCGCGAACCGTGGGAACGCCGGCGGCGCGAACCAACCCCACCTTCGCCCTGCCCATGCCGGGAATGCGCATATAGTCGGAAAAATTGGCCCATTCGAGCAATTGCTGCTCGCTGATGCCCGTCTTGGCCGCAAGCGCTTTGCGTCCCTTCATGGTGCGCGCGGCTTCAAGCAGGCGGTCCGTCGTGCGGATGCCCAGCGATTTGAGTTTGGCCGCAGCGAAGGAGGGAAGGCCATCGATCTCTGAGATAGGATATGTCATGATCTTTCAATATAAAACTTACTTCACACGAGATGGGTGAGGCCAGGAGTGCCGGCGATAATCGCGCCCATCTGATCCGCCCCAATTTCGTTACGGCCAAATTGGAAAAGTTCGCGCGCCATTTGCTGAATTTCGCTAACGCCAAGGCCCAAGGCCATCAGACGGGTGCCGGTGGCAATCAAGCCGCCGCCTATCAACCGTTCGAGACGGTTGCCGTTTTCGGAAGCGGAGATGGCTGCTTCTGCACCGGGAACCTTGTCGATCAAGGCCTGAACCTGGACGGCGGGGCCTTTGTCGCGAAGGAAACCTAGAATGATGCCGACGGCTTTTTCGGTGACAACACCTTTTTCAGCCACAACACCTTCTATGCCGGCTTTTGAGGCCAGCCAATTGGTCAGTTCGTCCATCGCCCCCGTCCTCGTCCGGCTTATCCCGCCAGATCCTTACTCGTGATTTATCTTGATCTTCTGTGGAACAAATTACAAGCGATCTGCGTGGTGGCAGATGCAAATCGCATCGCGAGTGTTGCAGCAATGCAAGAGGGGACGCCGATTTCACGTCTGAGCGGGGGAATTTCATCGTAAAGGTCGTTGAAATGAGCGATGAAGCCGGTCAAATGCTCATCAAACGAAAACGATCTCTAAGATATCTATTCCTCATTCGTTCGCTCAAAGGTTCAATCGGCCTGCCACATACTTTATAAAGGCCTCATTCGAAGTTCGTGCTCCATTGCGGCGCCCACTTTCACGACGGAAATCCATGCAACTTGATCTTGCCATTTTGGAAACGGATTTGTGCTGAGATTTCCCTCGCTACGAACCCCGATCGATCTTCTCTTCGTGATCTGTTGTATTGTGCTGGCAGCAGACGTCCTCGGCCCGGAGATTTTCGGAAACGGCAAGACAAAGGACTATCCGCTCTGGTTTTGGGCGGGCCAACAGGTCTTGCAGGGGAGGGATCTCTATCCGCACGATCCCAACGCCATTTTCGATTTTCTGTATCCGCCATTGTCGGCAATCCTGCTGGCCATTCCCGCCTATTTCGGCAAAATCCCACTCTATCTCTGTCTCACCCTGTTGAACGCCGTCGCGTGGTGGGTGAGCGCTCAGCTTTCGAACGCCATGACAGGGAGCGGCCGGGCCGTGACCCCGTGGCTCGCGGCGCTTCCCTCGATCGTCACGGTCTCCTTTATCTTCGACATGTTCGATCTCGGCCAGCCGAACCTCGTTTTGCTCGCGCTGATGCTGCTCGCGTTCTGGCTCCTGCAACAAGGCAGACCATGGAGTTCGGGAAGTCTGTTTGCATTGGCCACCGCCATCAAGGTCTTCCCGGCAGCGGTGCTTCCCTATCTCATCTGGCGACGGCAATGGGCGTCGGCCGCCAGTATGATGATCTTTCTTACGATCTTCCTGGTCGCCATTCCCGCTCCAATCCGTGGCTTTCAGCATAATCTCTCCGAGCTGAAGACTTGGTACCAGGGCATGATCGGCTCGAGCTCCGAGCAGGGTTTTGGACAACGCGGCGAACAGAATTGGTCGTGGGTCAATCAATCCATTGTCGCCGTGACACATCGGTTGACGCGTCCGGTCAACTATAACCAGGATAATCCGGCCAGCCCGCCGGCCACCATGAATCTGGTCGATCTCGATTTCAAAACCGCCAATTGGGTCGTGGTTGGCGTCTCCATCGCGATCGGTCTTGGCTTCGTCGGCGTGATGCCTCCACGCTCACGGCGGACGCCCCGGTCGGATGCCGAAGAGCTTGCCATTTTGTTCTGCCTGATGACGGTGGCTTCACCGCTGGCGCGTCAATATTATTTTGTGTGGCTGCTTTTCCCGCTGACCGTTTTGATGCACCGGGCGGCCTACGATCCCCGTCCCGCGGTTCGCAAGGGAACCTGGGGCGTGCTGGCGCTTGCGGGCGGGCTGGTGAGTTTGTCGCTTCCGCTCTTTCCGCACGACTTACAGGCTTTCGGAAATAATCTTCTTGCGACCGCCGTGATGGCCATCTGCCTTGCCTGGCATCTCTTGCATCCAGCGGAAGAAAAAGCTGGCTCCCTGTCCAACTCCGGTAGCGTGCCATAAGATAGGGTCAAAGCCCCTCAAGAAAGGAAGATCGGAAATGTCCGGCGCCGCGCAACTTCAAAAGGTTCTCGATCGCATCGATGCGGATTTCGACAACAGTCTCGATCGGCTGTTTGCGCTTCTGCGGATCAAGTCGATTTCGGCCGACCCGGCCTTTGCCGACGAATGCAAGGCCGCCGCCGCTCATCTGGCGAAGGATATCGGAATGCTCGGATTGACCAGCGAAGTGAGACCGAGCGCCGGACACCCTGTCGTCCTCGCCAAATCATCCAAAGGTCAATCGGGCGAACGGCCGCATGTCCTGTTTTATGGGCATTACGACGTCCAGCCTGTCGATCCGCTAAATCTATGGCATCGCCCGCCATTTGAACCCGTCGTCACCGATCACGCCGACGGACGAAAGATCATCGTCGCGCGCGGCGCCGAAGACGACAAGGGACAGTTAATGACCTTTGTCGAAGCCTGCCGTGCCTGGAAGACGGTGACCGGCTCGCTGCCGGTCGATTTGACGATCGTGATCGAAGGCGAAGAGGAGGTCGGTTCGAAGAATTTCGTTCCATTCCTCGAAAAGAACAAGGGCGAACTCAAAGCGGATTTTGCGCTCGTCTGCGATACCGGCATGTGGGACCAAAACACGCCCGCCATCACCACCTCGCTGCGCGGGCTCGTCTATGAGGAGGTGAAGATCAAGGCGGCCAACCGCGATCTGCATTCCGGCCTGTTCGGCGGTGGCGCGCAAAATCCGATCCGCCTGCTGACCCGCATTCTCGGCGGCCTTTTCGACGACAATGGCCGCATCATGATTCCGGGTTTCTATGACGGTGTGAAGGATTTGCCGGTCGAAATTCTGGCGCAATGGCAAAAGCTCAATTTGACGGCTGAGTCGTTCCTCAAGCCGATCGGATTGTCGATCCCCGCCGGCGAGAAGGGGCGCCTGCTCATCGAGCAAATCTCCTCGCGTCCGACCTGCGACGTCAACGGCATTGTCGGCGGCTATACCGGCGAAGGCTCAAAGACCGTGATCCCGGCAGAGGCCTCCGCCAAGGTCTCGTTCCGTCTGGTCGAAGGACAAGACCCCGAGAAGATCCGCAACGCGTTTCGCGATTATGTCACCGCGCGCTTGCCCGGTGATTGCCGCGCGGAGTTTACCGGGCATTCCAATGCGCCGGCTATTGCGCTTGACTGGAACATGAAGCCGCTTGCGGCCGCGCGGCGCGCCTTGGCGGAGGAGTGGGGTAAGGACGCGGTACTGATCGGGTCCGGCGCCTCGATTCCGATCGTGGCCGATTTCAAGCACACCCTCGGTCTTGACTCGCTATTGGTGGGTTTTGCGCTTGATGACGACAATATTCATTCGCCAAATGAGAAATACGACCTCCGAAGTTTCCACAAGGGCATTCGCTCCTGGGCAAGAATTCTCGCCGCGTTGGCGCAGATGCCGCGCTGATCGCAAGCTGTTTTTGTCCCACGTAAAAACGCCGCCCGGAATTGGGCGGCGTTTGGATTTCGTGCAGAGGAGTGTGAAAAGACTTTATATTGGTTTTTCTGATTTTTCAATTCTTGTCGAGCTTGGCGTGGTTACGGCGGCGGGATCGACAGCAGGCCCGAAATACTGCGGCCGCGGATGTCGTAGACGCGGGCGAACACGACGTCGTCGCGCTTGATCTCCACCATCACAGGCGCGGTCAGGCCCTTGCAGTAGAATTCGCCGAGCGTCATCGCAAAATCGGCGGCACGACTGTCCCAGCCGATGGTGAAGTCCGGTCCAAGCGCGACCTGGGCGGGACGTTGCGGGCCGCACACCGCGACCTTCCATTTGCGCCCGTGCGGCGGGCTTTCGTGCCGCTCTTCAAGTTCCTCGCGCAGGCTGTCGGAAGCCTGCTTCAGCGCCAAACCCCAATAATCCAGCATATAGCGATAGTCGGCGCCGCGTACTGTGCCCGCGATATGATTGAAATGGGTGTATTGGTAGGGGTGGAGACGGATCATTTCGCCGAGCGGCAGCAAGAGGCCGAACAGGAAAACGGCCAAAGCGGCAGCTTGCCAGGCGCGGTGATTTTCCTTGAGCCAGTTCATTCCCCAGGCGAACGCGGTGCCTGCGAGCACCGTCATCGGCGGAATGACGAAGATGAAATGTCGGATGCCGTTATAAAGCGCCGGACGCTTCACGATCGCAATCGCAATCGGCAGCAACGCCGCCAATGTCAACATCAGAAGGATGGTCTTGCGGCGCGCCGGCACGTCGTCGCGCGGCAACGCCACGAATGTCGCGACGACGGCCGCGACGGTCAGCACCAGCAGAATTTCCGGAAGCTGCAAGGCAAACAGGGTGGGAAGATAAGACCAGGGCATGTCGGGCACGGAGACCAGCGCGCCGTCGAACATCTCCTTCCACGGTTTTTCGAAGAATTGCGAAAAATAGGTCGCGGCCTGGAAAGGGTGGCCGGGCTCGATGATCGACCACGGCCAGATCAATCCCATGACGAGATAACCGACAATCAGGCCTGGCAAAAGGCCATAACACATGCGCGCGAACCGTCGCGCGGCTTCGCGTCCGCCATGACTGCGCGTCTCCTCGATCAAGATGGGTAGAAAACCGATCAGCGCATAGAGCAGAGCAAGGCCGCCGAGAATGCGCGAGCCAATCGAAAGGCCGGCGCCAAGGCCGACAATAAGGACGGTTCGTGGCGAGGGATACGGGTATTCCTCGGCAAGACGAACCAAGCCGAGCATCAGGATGGCCATCGCCACGGCGAACGGCGCGTCCTTCGGATTCATGAACATATGCCCGTAGAAGGTGGGGCACAGCACCAAAAGCAATAAGGCCGCCAGTCCGGCCAGCGGGCCGCCGACACGGCGGCCGAGCCGCCAAGTCGTTGCAAGGCCGATGATGCCGACGACGGCGCCGAGCAGTCGGCGCGTTTCAAATAATTCGAGCGGGATT
>DATGJS010000058.1:0-2077 GCA_035295025.1 Bradyrhizobium sp. | reverse complement strand
TACGCTCGCCCGGGCCGCCCAGGAGATGCAGACGACCTCGAAAAGCATGTCGTTGACGGCAAGCGAAGCCAGCGATCAGGCGACCTCGGTTGCCATGGTCGCCGAACAGGCCTCCAGCAATGTGCAGACGGTCGCCGCCGCAACCGAGGAATTGTCGTCCTCGGTGTCGGAAATCGGCCGGCAGGTCAGCCAATCGACCGAGATCGCAGGCCAAGCGGTCGCGGAAGCCAACCGCACCAATGTCACGGTGCAGGGGCTTTCGGCGGCCGCGCAAAAGATCGGCGATGTGGTCAAGCTGATCAGCGACATCGCCAGCCAAACCAATCTGTTGGCCTTGAACGCCACGATCGAGGCGGCGCGGGCCGGCGAAGCAGGCCGCGGCTTTGCGGTGGTTGCCAACGAGGTCAAGTCGCTCGCCAGTCAAACCGCGAAGGCGACCGACGAAATCTCGGCCCAGGTCGGCGCCATGCAGGGCGCGACCGCCGAAGCGGTCGAGGCCATCGAGGGCATCGGCCGCACCATTGGCGCCATCAACGAAATTACTTCGGCGATCTCGATCGCTGTGGACCAGCAGGGTTCGGCCACCCAAGAGATCGCCCGCAACGTGCAGGAAGCGGCGAAGGGAACCGGCGAGGTATCAAGCAGCATCGCAACCGTCAATCACGCCGCCGAGAAGACCGGGACGGCCTCCAGCAGCGTCCTGGCTTCGGCGGAACAGCTCAGCAAGCAGGCGGCGGCCTTGCGCGCCGATGTCGATCGCTTCCTCGGCAATATCCGCGCGGCTTGAGGCGGCCTTGCGGCTAGACTAAAGCGCGATGAGATTTGGATGAATCGTCATCGCGCTTTAATTCTTTGATTGAGCATGATCTCCGCGCAAACGCCTTTGGCGTTTGTCGCGAGGGAAAACCGCTTCACACTTTTCCGGATCATGCTCTAGCCACCCATCCCGTGATTTTACGGCCATTAGGAGCTGTTTCATTAATTTGAGCTAACCATGATCTGTTTCAAAGCCCTCTTGGGACTCTCTGGCAATCAGGTGCTCAATGCTCGGCAATTTACGAATTTCATATAAGCTATTGATAATGATTGGTCTTTCACTCCTCGGCGTTGCCGCGATGGCCGGCGTGGGCTTGGCGGCACTGTGGGGCAATCTGCTGGAAGACCGCAAAGCCAAGCTGCAAGACGTCGTTCTGATGGCCCGCCAGGCGCTTGAGATCAGCTACCAGGCTTCCAAGCAGGCGGGACTTTCGGAGGCTGACACGATCGAGCGCGGCAAGGTGCTGATGCGCGCCCTTCGCTTCGGCAAGGACGATTATCTGTATGCCGTCAGTCCGCAAGGTGTGGTGGAAGCCAATCCCAATCCGAAAGTCGAAGGCAAGAATTTGTATGACGTGTCGGATTCCGACGGCGTCTTTTTCGCGCGCAAGCAGATCGAGGTGGCCGCCAATGGTGGCGGCTTTTCGTTCTATCGCTTTCCTCGTGCGGCCGGCGGCGATCCGCTGCCGAAAATGTCCTATGCCGTTCAGTTCAAACCGTTCAACTGGACGATTGGCGGCGGCATTTATCTCGACGACGTGAATGCGATCTTTTGGGCACAGGCGCGTCAAATGGGGATGATGGCCTTTCTGGCGCTGGTCACGGTCGGCGGCTTGTTCCTGTTGCTTGGCCGCAGCATCGTCAACCCGATCAACGCCATGACGGCAGCGATGCGCAAGATCGCGGAAGGCGATACTTCAACCGCCATTCCGGCGCTCGAGCGCGGCGATGAAGTCGGCGCCATGGCCCAATCGGTAAAAGTCTTCAAGGACAATATGATCGAGGCAACACGGTTGCGCGGCGAGCAGGATGCGCTGAAGGCGCAGGCCGATGCCGAGCGGAAACTGCTTCTCGGCAAAACCGCCGATGAGTTCGAGCGCGGCGTTCGCGCCTCCCTCGATACGCTCGCCCGGGCCGCCCAGGAGATGCAGACGACCTCGAAAAGCATGTCGTTGACGGCAAGCGAAGCCAGCGATCAGGCGACCTCGGTTGCCATGGTCGCCGAACAGGCCTCCAGCAATGTGCAGACGGTCGCCGCCGC
>DATGJS010000057.1:0-29321 GCA_035295025.1 Bradyrhizobium sp. | reverse complement strand
CCGCGCAGAACAAGGCCATCAATCCGCCGGCGATCAACCATCCGTTCATGCCCAAATTTCCTCCTTCACGATGCGCTTCTTTGCTCCGCAATGTCACTGAGGCAAAGGCGGACGGGCCTGCGTCCCTCGGCGACATCCTTGAGTTTGACAAGTCCGGAATAGACCCATCCGCGCCGATGCGGTTCGACCGCGGATGGCGGAAGCCCGAAGTGACGCAGCCGCACCAGGGTGCCCGTGCCGTCGGGCTCGAGCTGGAATTCTACGGTAGACTGGCCGGGTTTGAGACCTTCCACGCCGCCCCAGGTAAACATCACCTTCTCATTCGGGACCACTTCGAGATAGGTCCCCTCGATCATGAGGCCGGAAGCCCCCGAGATGAAAAACCTTCCGCCGGGCCTGGCGTCCGCCTCCACGATTTCAGCGAGCCACGTCTTCATCTGGGCCGGATCGGTCAACAAACCAAAGACGGTTTCCGGCGACGCCGCGATGCGGATCTCAAGCCGAACTTCCTCGCTCTCACCAGGACCGCTCATTTCTTCACCTTGCTCCGGTCGATCGCCTCGGCAGCGGCCTTCAACCGCCGCAGTCTGGGACTCCAATACCCCTCGATGAATTCGAGAAGCTCGTCAAAGGCTTCGGCGCGAGCAATATAAAGTCGCTTTGATCCCGCCCGGCGCTCCCTGAGGAGCCCGGCTTCACGAAGTACGCCGAGGTGCTGGGAGACGGCGGGCCGGGTCATTTTGAAGCGCCTCGCCACCGCACCGGCCTCCAATTCGCGGTCGCGAACAAGCTTGATGATCTCGAACCTGGTCTCGTTGCTCAAGGCGCGGATTTTAGCCAACACCGGCATGATCGATGTCATATAAGTTTGCTTTACGTTAGAAAAAACTAACAACAGGATGAACTCGCACGCAACAACCCTGGCGAGTATCCGGAACCTGACATCAAAAGAGGAGCAAGACCATGAGTTCTGTCGTTGCCTCCAATGCCTGGGGAGAAATTATTCATCATAGCACTGACAGCATCCTGGAGCTGCGATGGTTGCCGGCAAAAATGACGGACGGCGCCTTCAAGGCGACACTCGCCCTGTTAGCCTGGGAAGCGGAGAAATCGCGGCCGTCCTTTATCCTGATCGATGCAATCCAATTTCGCCATCAGTCCGGTCCGGACGTGACGCAGTGGCGTGACGACTGCATCATCCCGCGTTACGGCGCGGCGGGCGTGACAAAATTCGCGTTCCACGTGCCTGCCAGCGTCCCGAGCACGATGGAGGCGGGTGAGACCGAGAAGTTCGACGGACCAGCGGTGTTTCCGACCGCCTGGTTCTCCGAGCGTAAGCATGCGCTGGACTGGTTCAAAAAAGCCTGACCGAGGTTGACCAAGAGCGGCGACGTGAATTCGGCTCTTCACAAAGCCTGACTGGCATTACCCGTTCGTGCGACACCTTGGCTGCCCACAAGCTTATTGGCGTCATCCGCTACAATACGGCGGCCGAAACTCATTCGGCGCAACAGCCCGTCCTTGAGAAGGAAGGTGTGATAAAGCGCACCGGCGATGTGGAGCGCGATGGTTGCCATCAAAAGCCGGGACAGCAAGTAGTGAACGCTGCGGACCGGAAACACCCAGAAATCCTCCGGCAAGGCGCCATGCCCCAGGATCAGGACACCCGGCAGTCCGGTTTGCAGCGCCATATAGAGACCGCTCAATGCTTGCGCGATCACGAGGACATAGAGCAGCCGGTGCGAGACCCAGGCGAGGTGGTCGAGATGACGGTTTCGCGCCGTGGCCCTGGGGGGATGCCACGTGTTACGCCGCACCACCAAGCGGATCACCATCAGCGTGAGCACCAGGATGCCGGCATACATATGCGCCCGAAGACCATCGATCTTTTCGGGATCGCTGTTGGGGATATAGCGCATGATGAGAGCGCCGCGGAGGAGAAGATTGGCCAATGCGAAAGCAACGAACCAGTGAAGCAGGACCAAGAGCGGATGATATTTTGGCGTGGCGCGTGTCGTCCCTCCGCCGCTTTGCAGCCGGCGATAGAGATACCACCCGGCCGCCACAATAACGATCACAGCCAGGATTCCTTCGATCATCAGGAAGGTGGACGGCGTCACGATCACAAGCAGGCTCCGTTACTGAGGGCGTCATGCGTTAAGGTTGGTGCCGCCGAGCGCGCGGCCGAGCGCAGCAAGCTTATTGGGGTTGGCGACGCTATAGATCGAGCGAATGCGCGCGCCGTCGGTCTCGAACAGAAAGGCGGCAGCGATGCTTCCGGCCGCCTGTCCGCGCAGGATAAGGCCGAGCGCACCGTTGAGGTCGACCTCAATGACGAAGGTGCCGGGTGGACGCGCGCGGGTTGCAGCGAGAACGAATTGCGCCACCGCAGCGCTGCCCTTGATCGGCTTCTTGGCGGTCACGGCCTTGCCGCCATGATCGCCATGCAACACGACCTCTTCGTCGAGCAGCGACACCAGTCGATCGAGATGCTGGCCGCGCGTGGCCTCCAAAAATCCCCGCACCAACGCGCGGTGCCGCTCGCGGTCGATCGCAACGCCCGGCTTTCCGGCGAGTACCCGAGTGCGCGCACGGCTGAAGGCCTTGCGGCAGGTAGCGGCATCGCGCCCGACGATCTTACCGATCTCAGCGAAATCAAAATCGAACGCATTGCGCAGCACGAAGACCACGCGCTCGACGGGAGAAAGACGTTCAAGCACCACGAGCAGAGCAAAGGAAACATCTTCGGCTCGAATGGCCGGCTCGTCGGCGGTCAAAAGCGGCTCGGGCAGCCATTCCCCGATATAGGTCTCGCGGCGGGCCTTTTGGTCACGAAGGCGATTGAGGCTCAACCTTGCGGTGATGGTGCCGAGATAGGCTTTGAGCGAGCGCACGGCCTCCTCCGGCCGGGCGCTGTGGAATCGCAGGAAGCACTCCTGCACGATATCCTCGGCGTCGGCGCGGCTGCCGGTGATACGATAGGCCAGCGCCAGCATGGCGGGTCGTAGCTCGACGAAAGCGTAATCCAAGTCGATGCCAGCCTGTTCAACCCCTTCGTCTTCAACCATGATGCGACACTCGCAATTCTGGGTCGGCCTACCACCCGGCAAACCCTCCAAGTTTAACCGGCCGTCCTTCACCAGACACCTGGGGCTGGCGAAATGTGACCGCACCCCAACCGGCATAAGGGATCACGATCGCTTGATTCAGGGCTTTCCTGGCGCAATGGATTTGACGTTCGCCACGCACCCGCAAAGCGAATGTCAAATCCCAAACTCCCCTAGAAGAGCCGAATGTGGCGCCAAGCAGGCTACAAAGGTCGCTTGCGAGACCTTACAATTGCCAGTTGAAAATTCTGTTCAGCGCGGCATGGTGAGACCGATGTCCACCGAAACCGACGATCCCCAGGACCCGCCGAGCGAAGCGCCACATTATCACGGCCATCGGCAACGGCTGCGCGAGCGTTTTCGGCATGCCGGCGCCGACGCGCTCAGCGATTATGAACTGCTTGAGATGGTGCTGTTTCGCGTCATTCCGCGCGGCGACGTCAAGCCGCTCGCCAAATCGCTGCTTAAGGCTTTCGGCTCGTTCGCCGAAACCATTCACGCGCCCGAGGCGCGGCTTCGTGGAATCAAGGGGATTGGCGAGGCCACGATCACCGAATTCAAACTGATCGCGGCCGCCGCGCACCGCATCGCCAAGGGCCGGCTGCGGGAACGCGCGCTATTGTCTTCCTGGAATGATGTGCTCGACTATTGCCGCACCCATATGGCCTTTGCCGACAAGGAGCAGTTCCGCATTCTCTTCCTCGATAAACGCAATCAATTGATCGCCGACGAAGTGCAACAGATCGGCACGGTCGACCACACGCCGGTCTACCCGCGCGAGGTGATCAAGCGCGCGCTGGAATTATCCGCCACCGCTCTGGTTCTCGTGCATAACCACCCCTCAGGCGATCCCACGCCCTCGCAGGCCGACATCCAGATGACGAAAACCATCATCGGCATCGCCACCCCGCTTGGAATTTCCGTGCACGACCACATCATCGTCGGCCGGAAGGGTCATGCGAGCTTGAAAGGAATGCGGCTGATCTGACTTCGCTGACGCGACCAGACATTGCGAGCGCCCGAATTCGCGCCGTCGCAACAGGGCGGCCGCTTACTGCCGCACCATGATCAAGGGATCGGCGCTGTCGGGCACCAAGCGCCACTGCGCATTGTCGTCGGCTTCGAATTGCCAAGTCTCACCCTTGCTCGACATCAGGAGCATCTGGCCGTGCTCCAACCGCCATCGCGTCGGCGCAAAGGCTGCCACAAGGGGATCGCATTTCGGCTTCAGGAAAACCTGGAAATTGTCCTGGCCCGCATCGGTGTTGGTCAGCGTCAGGCCGCAAATCGGCTGACCGTTGCCGCGCACCATCGCCCAGTCGCCGATCATCTGGTCCATCGATTTGGCGAGTGAACGCGCCGCGGCCAGGTTTTGCAGAATATAGACGCCCTCGTTTTGCCGCAGGCCTTCGAATATCCCACTCTCGACTTCGGTGAAATCGATCACGGACTGGCCGCTCGCATCCTGCAAACGGACGATGTCGAGCCCCTTGACGGTCCAGGCCACGATCTCCCGGGCAAACGGCAGCGCCTTGGCGCAACCCGGCTCCAGCTCAAGCTTCAAACCTTGCGGCGTGACGTCGCCTTTCAATGTCACGACGCAGGTCTTGCTGCGCTCGGTGGTCGAAAGCTCCCACTGGCCGATCATGCTTTTCTTGAGGCTCGCGGCATCCTGCCCGGCGGCGAGCGCTGCGCCGGCGAGCCAAGCCGACAGCGCCGCAACCGCGATGCGCGGTCCATTTCGCATTAGCGGCCCGCGACAGGGGTTTCCGCGATCGGCGTCAATGGCGCCTTGCCGGCAAACCAAGCCTTCAAGTTATCGACGACAAGCTGGTCCATCGCGTTGCGGGTCACAACCGACGCAGAACCGATATGCGGCAACAGGACCACATTCTGCATCGCCTTCAATTCGTCCGGCACCTTCGGCTCCTGAGCAAACACGTCGAGACCCGCGGCCAGAATGGTCCCGGATTTCAACGCCGCGATCATGGCCTCTTCGTCAACGACCGAGCCACGCGCCACGTTGATGATCACCCCGCGCGGGCCGAGCGCCTTCATTACTTCGGCGTTGATCATCTTCGCCGTCGAGGGACCGCCGGGTACGATCGCCACCAGCGTATCGACCGCCTTCGCCATCTCGATCAGATCGGGGTAATGCTTGTAGTTCACGCCCGCGGCCGGCTTGCGCGAATGATAGACCACCGGCACCAGCGAGGCATCCAGCCGGCGGGCAATCGCCTGGCCGATCCGGCCCATGCCGACGATGCCGACCTTGCGGTCCCTCAGCGAGCCGACGCTCAAGGGATATTGTTGCGTGGTCCAAAGGCCGGATCGCAGATAGCGATCGGCCTTGACGAATTCGCGCAAAGTCGCGATCAAAAGGCCCATCGCGATATCGGCGACCTCCTCGGTGAGCACGTCGGGCGTATTGGTCACGACAATGTTATGTTCGCGCGCATAATTGGCATCGACATGGTCGTAACCGACCCCGAAGGACGCCACGATTTCGAGTTTCGGAAACATCGCCATCACCGCGCCATCGCAGCGGACGGTGCCATAGGTCACCGCCGCGCCGCGGATTTTCGCGGCCAGCGCCGGATTCAACCGATCGAGATCGGCGCGTGTCTCGAAGGGATGGAGCACGTATTGATCGGAAAAGCCCTTATCAACGATCGGTTTGTTCGGCCCATAGACCAAAAGATCGATCTTTTCCGAAGAAATATTTCCACCCGCCATCTAACTTTCCTTTCCAAGCGCGCTCTCATGCCAGCGCCGTAACATAAAATGCGAGGTTAGCGCCAGCAGCCCATAAATGACAATTCCGGCCGCCGAGAGCAACAGCAGAGCGGCAAACATGCGCGGAATGTTGAGGCGGTAACCGGATTCCGCAATTCGATAGGCAAGGCCCGAGCCCGCACCGGCCGAGCCGGCAGCGATTTCGGCCACCACCGCGCCGATCAAAGACAAGCCGCCCGCGATCCGCAGGCCTCCCAGGATGAAAGGCAGCGCGGCCGGCAATTTGAGAAGGCGCAGGGTTTGCCAGCGCGAGGCGCCGTAAAGCTGGAACAATCCGGCGAGATTGCGATCGACCGAATTCAAACCGAGCGTGGTGTTGGACAGGACCGGGAAGAAAGCAACGATCCAGGCGCAAACCACAACCGCGATCGGCTGAGGCAGATAGATCAAAAGCAGCGGCGCAATCGCAATCACGGGCGTGACCTGCAAAACCACCGCGTAAGGAAACAACGAATATTCCAGCCATTTGGACAGGTTGAACAACAGCGCGAGCGCAATGCCGCCGGCCGCGGCCGCGACAAACCCTTCAAACGTGGTCAAGAGCGTGACCAGAAGCGATTGGGAAAGCACGCCCCAATCGACGATGAGTGTTGTGAAAACCGCCGATGGCGCCGGCAAAACATAGGGCGGAATATCTTTCAACCGCACCACGAGTTCCCATGCCACGATCAAGATCGCAAGCAGGACAACCGGCAACCCGATTCGAACAAAACGAGGCGGGCGGCCATCGGTTGCCGGCGCGGCCGAAGGAGAAGACATTTCCGGCGCGCTCATGCGGACCCTCCACGATAGGAGGGGGCGAGCGCATCCGACACGCGGCGGCAGTAAGCGGCATAACCGGCCGAGGTTCGAAAATCCTCCGTCCTCGGATCCGCGGTTTCAATGCCGATTTCGGCCGCGATCCGCCCAGGACGCGCCGTCATCACCAGCACGCGCTGCGATAGGTACACCGACTCGAACACCGAATGGGTGACGAAAATGATGGTCTTGCGTAAGCTGCGCCATAGCGCGAGCAAATCATTGTTCAACCGGAAGCGGGTGATTTCATCCAACGCCGCGAACGGCTCATCCATCAACAAAATATCGCAATCGGTGACCAGCGCGCGCGCCAGCGAGACGCGCATTTTCATACCGCCGGACAATTCGCGCGGGTAAGCGTCGGCGAATTCGGAAAGTCCCATCTGCGCCAAGGCCTCATCGATGCGCCGATTGGCTTGGGCGCGCGGCACATGCGCGAGTTTCAACGGCAGGCGGACATTCTCGCGCACGCTGGTCCACGGCATCAGGGTCGGCTCCTGAAACACAAAGCCGACCGGATGGCTGCCGCTCAGTTTCGCCATCCGCCGTTGAACGTGAACGCTGCCCGAGGTCGGGACGTTGAGGCCGGCCATCAAGCGAAGCGCGGTGGACTTGCCGCAACCGGACGGCCCGAGCAGGGAGACGAATTCGCCGCGGCGCACCTCAAGATCGATCGGCCCCAGCGCGATGACGCCATTGTCAAAGACCTTGGTGACGTTGCGCAAGGTGACCGCAAGCTCCGCTTGGCTCGCGTCCGCCTCCTGCGAAGCCGGCGAATCCGTCATTTTTCCGCAGTCCCGTTCTTGGGCCGCAGGTCGAGGCCGATACCCTTGTTGACGAAACGAAGCGTGTAGGATTTGCGGTAATCGATATCGGGGCGAACCACATGGGCGCGCACCATCTTGTCGAAGAAATTCGCTATTCGCGCTTCGTTCATCGCACCAATGCCGTCACGCAAGGAATCGCCGGAATCGACGATTCCATATTCCTTCATACTGTCGATGGAATAAGCGAGCAATTCGTCGGTCATCTCGGGATTGAGCTTTTTAATCATCGCATTGGCGGCGGCGTTGTCGCCATAGAGATAATTGTACCAGCCGATCAGCGAAGCACTGACGAAGCGCTGAACCAAATCCGGTTTCTTGTCGATCAGATCCTTTCGCGTCTCGATCAGCGTCGAATAGGCGTTGAAGCCGTGATCGGCGAGCAGGGTAATTCCGGGCTTGAAACCCGCCATCTTCGCGACCGCATAGGGTTCGGAAGTGACATAGCCTTGCATCGCGCTGTGCCTGTCGGCCAGGAACGGCTGGGGATTGAACGTGTAGGGCCTCACTTTGTCTTCACTGAAGCCATATTCGGATTTCAACCATTGAAAGTAGCTCGATATGCCTTCCTTCGAGACGAACAGGGTCAATGGCTTGAGATCCTCGATTTTCGCGATCTTGGTCTCCAGGTGAGTCAGCAACACCTGAGGGTCCTTCTGAAAGATCGCCGCAACCGTCACCACCGGCACCTTGTTGGCCACCGCGTCGAACGCCATCAGCGTGTTGGCCGCCATGAAGAAGTCGATCTTGCCGGTAATCAGGAGCATGCGGTTATTTTCGTTGGGCCCGCCGGGCAGGATCGTCACATCCAGCCCATATTTCGCGTAGGTACCGTCGGCCACCGCCTGGAAAAATCCCCCATGCTCGGCCTCGGCGACCCAATTGGTTCCGAACGTCACCTTGTCCAGCGTCTCGGCCCGGCCGGGCGAAATCGCCACGACCAGGGTCACGAGAAGGGCGGTTAACGCTCGCGGGAGAAGGGTAAGCTTCATATTGGACTCCATGGACCTTTTTGCCTCATGATGAGGATCATCACCGATACAAACTATCTTTGGGCCATGACTTCAACCCTCCCTCCGCGCGATTGGGCCGACATTCGCCGGCCGGATGTAACCGATGGCGATCGGGCGAACTGGATCGCGGTACTGCCGCTGGCGGCGACCGAACAGCATGGCCCGCATTTGCCTTGCGAAACCGACATCCTGATTGCGCAGGCCTATCTGGCGCGGGTGCGCGAATTACTGCCGCGGACGCTACCCGTCACGTTTCTGCCGCTTCAGCCGGTCGGAATTTCCACCGAGCATCTTGACTTCCCGGGTACCCTCACGCTGTCCCCAGAGGCCGCCTTGAAAAACTGGATGGCGATCGGCGAGGATTTGGCGCGGGCCGGGCTCAAAAAACTCGTGATGGTCACAAGCCATGGCGGCAACAGCGCCGCGATGAGTCTGGTGGGCCAGGAGCTGCGCGCGCATCGAGGGATGCTCGTGGTCGCAACCGCCTGGTCCCGCCTCTCTTCACCCCAGGCGCTGTTTTCGGCCGAGGAAGTCCATCATGGCATTCATGGCGGCGCCGTCGAGACCTCGATCATGCTGGCGCGATATCATGCCCAAGTGCGCCGCGAAGCGATCGCCGATTTTCATCCCTCGACCATCACCATGACGAAAAATTTTCGCTTTTTGTCCGCCCAGCGCCCGGCGCCTTTCGCCTGGCAGGTCCAGGATCTTCACCCAAGCGGGGCCGTGGGCGATGCGACGCAAGCAAGCGCCGAAAAGGGCGAGCGGCTGATCGAACAGGGCGCCCAGGCCTTCTGCGAATTGCTCGCCGATGTCGATAAATTCGACCTGCAAAGGCTCGCGAAGGGGCCGAAAGCATGACGGCAGCCGGGAGCTATTGCTTCGCAGGCACCTGACTATCCATCACCGGCTGAGCAGGGGTTTACCGAACAAAGACGGGGCCAGATCGTCGAGAAAAAGCAACAACTGAACCCGTCCGCCAATATCGTGACCGGAGACGCTGTTCAGCGGCACGATCGCCTCGACCGCGAGTTGCCAGGTCACGGCCACATAGGAGAGGCCCGGATTCATTGTTGCAATCGATTTTTGCCCCCGCGGACTATCGATCGCGAACTCAACCAGCGGCACAAGTTGATTGAGCGGCTCGGCCTTCGGCGGCGCCCCGGTGAAACGGCTGGTCAAATACAGCGTCGAGAATTCGACAGCGAAGCCCCAATGCAGAATATCGACGCTGCGGGTCAGCATCGGACCGAGTTGGCCCGTTGCGGAATCGAAGCCGAGATTGGCCGAGATATTGCCGGTCGGATGATCCAGCGATATTGCGCCCGTCACCCCAAATGGTCTGAGCCATGACAGACTGTCCGGCAAGTCGCCAAAACCCTTGCCGAAAAACAGCCCAGGCTTGATCGTGTTGGGCGCCCTGGCGTCGATCCCCATCGCACCCGAATTCCCGATGCCCCATAGCAGGCTCGCGGCCACCAACGCCTCATGCGTGTTATCCCGATAGGCCTGCCATTTGAGCCCGACATTGGTGACATCAAATCCAGAATGCTGGGCAACGCCCCAGTTTCGCGCCACCCAGCTGTTATCGATCACGATGCCTATGGTGGGCGTAAGAAGCCTCGTGAAAGCGTAATTGATGCGATTATCGATAACCTCGCCACCGCCATCTGGATGATTCCAATACGAAAAGTTCGGGACGATCGCCTCGTCGGCGACGGCCGGGTCGTCGAATGTGAGCGTTCCCGGGAAAAACCGGTTGCCGGCGATCCCATGGGCGTGAGCGGATGGTACAACCGGCGGCACCACCGGCCCAAATATCCATGCGGCGATACAGGCGATGACATAAAGGCGACTAGTTGCTCTGCACAGTGATTTTGACCGCGGCCGCTTACTAAAGAATCGAGTGAGCGCCCTCTCGCCGAGAGAGCTCCCCGATCGTCGATATCTGGGCATGATAAGGCCATGTCTGCTGAATCCAAACGAAACACACGGCCGCACGCGGCCGTGGCGCGAAAGTTCAGATCAGGGACGAAAGCCTTGGCGGTCGATCCAACCGCATCGGGCCGCAACCGGCGCGATGGTCTTGCGGGCGTGGCGAAATCAACACCGCGCAGACCGGCGCGGTCATGGAAATTTCCGTCGGAGGGAGCAGCGCCACCAGCGACAGAGCCCCGCAGCAATGATGGACCTCGCCGGGCGATGGGTGATCGGCTTTTTTATGATCGGCATCGTCATGGTGGAAATGCGGGATAAGCAATCCACCATGGGTCTCGGTCAAGGAGTGGACGATCGACACGTCATGGTCGAACGAAAACGCAAGCGACGGCAACAGCACGGCAAGCGCATAGGCCGCAAGTACCGCCACCGCCCAGGACCTGTCATATCGCCGCAACGTCAACATCGAGAATCACGCTTCGCCTTCGTTGGCAAAAGTCCTGCAATGATAGGGCCGAAAGGCGGCCTTGGAAAGGTTGCGCTCGAATTTGGCCGGGATGCCCTATGCGGCCACATGACTTTCAGGGGCTTGATATAGCATAGGCGGGTATACTATATTAGTCAACCATGGCCCATACCATCAAGGCGAAGAAGAAGTTGTTGGCGCGCGTCGGCCGCATCCGCGGCCAGGTCGAGGCGATCGAACGGGCGCTCGGCGAAGAGGCGGAATGCGAGCGGATCATGCACATGATCGCGGGCATTCGCGGCAGCGTCGCCGGTTTGATGGCCGAGGTGGTCGAGGACCATATCCGCACCCATCTCGTCGATCCCGAAAAGAATCCCGGCGCGCTGAATGCCGAGGCCGCAGATCAATTGATCGATGTGGTCCATACCTATTTGAAGTGAGACACTCATGACCGAGCTTGGTTCGGCCTTTCAGATGCCCCCGCACAGCCACGTCTTTCTGGGCCGCGATCACGACCGGGCGGAACGGCGGACCTGGGCGGTGATCGCGCTGTGCACCGTGATGATGGTCGCCGAAATCATCGGCGGCGCCTTGTTCGGCTCGCTCGCTTTGATCGCGGATGGCCTGCACATGTCGACACATGCCGGCGCGCTATTGTTGGCCGCGCTCGCCTACACCTATGCCCGCAAATATGCCGAAGACCCCCATTTCAGCTTTGGCACCGGCAAATTCGGCGATCTCGCGGGGTATTCCAGCGCCATCGTCTTGGCGATGATCGCGCTTCTGATCGGCTATGAGGCCGTATCGCGTTTTCTCGCGCCCATTCCAATCGCCTTCAACGAAGCGATTCCGATCGCCGCGCTCGGTCTCCTGGTCAATATCGCCAGCGCCTGGTTGCTCTCCGGCGGCCACCATCACGGCCACGGTCATTCGCATGGCCATGCACACAGCCACGGCCATCGGCCCCATGAAGAAGCCCCAGCGATCGCTTGGGGTGACACGAAGCTCACGGTCGAAATCTTCGAAGACGGCGTGCCGCCCCGCTTTCGCATCAAAACCAAAGCCGGTCCCGCGCCGGCGGCTTCCGATCTGAGCATCGACACCGTCAGGCCGGACGGGTGCCGGCAGCACTTTTCATTCGAAGCCAAAGGCGAATATCTGCAATCGCGTGAGGAGATTCCCGAGCCGCACGCCTTCACAGCCCGGATTGCCCTGCTGCAAGCCGGCGAGAGCGAAACGCGCGAACTCACATTCGAGGAGCACGGCCATGGCAACGGCGCCCACCATCGCGACAACAATATGCGCGCCGCGGTCGTCCACGTCATGGCGGATGCCGCCGTCTCGATTCTGGTCATTGCCGGCCTGCTGCTGGCGCGCAGCTTTGGCTGGCTCTGGATGGACCCGCTCGCGGGCCTGATCGGCGCGCTCGTGATTGCAAGCTGGTCGGTTGGATTGTTACGCGACACCGGCGCCATTCTGCTCGATCGCACGGCGGACGCCCACATCGCCGAAAAGATCCGGGCCGCGATCGAAAATGACGGCGACCGCGTCACCGACCTGCATCTTTGGCGGCTGGGACCCGGACATCTCGGCGCGATCGTCTCGGTGGTCACATCAAGCCGACAGGAGCCGGCCGATTACCGGCGGCGGCTCGCTCCCTTTGCCGGTTTATCGCATGTGACAGTGGAAGTTCATCATGCGGTTTCAACCCCCAACTGACCCGCCTCCCGGATCTTCTCGCTAAGATATCTCGGCCGTGTTGTCCGGCCGTCATTCGACACCGTTATTCCTCGTCGTGATCTTGATTTCCGGCTTCCAAAGACCGCCGGTTTGCAATAGGTGAGACTGCGGCCGTGGGCCGATCTTCGCAAAACCCGCCATAGGCGTTTCCACACCCTGAAAGGCGACAGCTCCGATGGCTCTTCAGGATATTCGCGCGCCGGCGTTGGGACAGGTGCTGCGGCCCAATATCTGGGACGTCGTCGCGTTGATTCTCGTGATCGGCGCGATGGTCCTGATCGTCTATGGCGGCGAGCAAACCACCCTTCCTCTGTCCGCCCTTGATAGCTCCCCGGTGTCGCTCGACCCCGTTCATTTGCCGCTTTATGCGCTGCGGACCACGATGCGCATGCTGCTCGCCATCGTCTGTTCGATCGTCTTCACGCTGAGCTATGCCACCTTGGCGGCCAAGAGCCGGCGGGCGGAGGTGGTGCTGATTCCGCTGCTCGACATCCTGCAATCCGTGCCGATCCTCGGTTTCCTCACCTTTACGGTCGCATTCTTCCTCAATCTTTTTCCCGGCCAGGTGTTCGGCGCCGAATTGGCTTGCGTGTTTGCGATCTTCACAAGCCAGGCCTGGAACATGACCTTCAGCATGTACCAGTCGATCCGCAACGTGCCGAAAGATCTCGACGACGCCGCGCAGAGTTTTCATCTCTCGTCCTGGCAGCGTTTCTGGCGACTCGACGTGCCGTTCGCCATGCCGGGCCTGATCTGGAATGCGATGATGTCGATGTCCGGGGGCTGGTTCTTTGTGGTGGCATCGGAAGCGATCACGGTCGGCAACACCAAGGTCACGCTGCCCGGCATCGGCTCCTATGTCGCGCTCGGCATCGAGAGACGCGATTTGCCGGCGATCGGTTATGCCATCCTGACCATGCTGCTGGTGATCATCGCCTATGATCAATTGTTGTTTCGCCCTGTGGTGGCCTGGGCCGATAAATTCCGTTTCGAGCAGACCGCCTCCAGTTCGTCACCGACGTCCTGGATGCTCGACCTGTTTCGCCGGACGCGCGCTTTGCGGGCGCTGACCCTGCCTTTTGCCGCCTTCAAGAAGGTCATTTCGAACTTGCATCTGACGATCCCGCGGCGCCTTCGAATATCGGTGAAATCCCGATCGACCTCGCGCCTGGTGGATGCGTTGTGGTTCGCGCTGATCGGAGCCAGCACGGGCTATGCCGCCTGGCGCGCCTATCAATTCATGTCGGCGACGCTGAGCCCTTCGGACGTGGCCGCCGTCGCGGGCTACGGGCTCGTCACGCTTGCCCGCGTCATCGTGCTGATTGCACTGGCAACCCTGATATGGGTTCCGATCGGCGTCTGGATCGGGCTCCGGCCGAAACTGGCCGAACGCGTCCAGCCCATGGCGCAATTTCTCGCCGCGTTTCCGGCCAATCTCGCCTTTCCGGTATTCGTGGTGATCATCGTGCGCTATCGCCTCGATCCGAATATCTGGCTCAGCCCGCTGATGATCCTGGGAACGCAGTGGTACATTCTCTTCAACGTGATCGCCGGCGCCAGCGCTTTTCCATCCGACCTGCGCGAGGCCGCCGGCAGCTTCCATCTCAAGGGGTGGCGGTGGTGGGTTAAGATCATCCTGCCTGGCATTTTTCCTTATTATGTCACCGGCGCGATCACGGCCTCAGGCGGATCATGGAATGCGTCCATCGTCGCGGAAGTGGCGAGTTGGGGAGATACCCACCTGACAGCCTCGGGTCTCGGTGCCTATATAGCCAACGCCACGGAGGCCGGCGATTTTCCGCGCGTCGTCCTCGGTATTGTCATGATGTGCATCCTGGTCACGCTGTTCAATCGCCTGCTCTGGAGGCCGCTTTACGCCTTCGGCGAGCGGCGCCTTCGCCTCGGGTAGTTCTTTAAAGGAAAGCCCATGCTCGATATTTCCAAGGACACCAACCTGCTCGATATCCGCAGCGTATGCCGGTCGTTCCCCAAGGGCAGCGGCGAGGAATTGCTGGTGCTCGAGAAAGTCGATCTCACCATCCATTCCGGCGAAATCGTCGGCCTGCTCGGCCGTTCCGGATCGGGCAAATCCACTTTGTTGCGCATCATCGCCGGTTTGATCGCGCCCTCCTCGGGCGACGCCAAATGCCGCGGCGAAACCATTGCCGGACCGCCGAACGGCGTCTCGATGGTGTTTCAATCCTTTGCCCTGTTTCCCTGGCTGACGGTGCTGCAAAATGTCGAGCTCGGCCTGGAGGCGCTGGGCGTGGAGAGGACCGAGCGCCGCACGCGGGCGCTGGCCGCCATCGACCTGATCGGCCTCGACGGTTTCGAATCGGCCTATCCGAAAGAATTATCCGGCGGCATGCGCCAGCGCGTCGGCTTTGCCCGCGCGCTGGTCGTGCACCCGGACCTGTTGTTGATGGACGAGCCGTTTTCGGCGCTGGACGTGTTGACCGCCGAGACGCTCCGCACCGACCTGATCGATCTGTGGATCGAAGGCCGGTTGCCGATCAAATCGATTTTGATGGTGACGCATAATATCGAGGAAGCGGTGCTGATGTGCGACCGCATCCTGGTGTTTTCGTCCAATCCCGGCCGCGTTGCCGCCGAGATCAAGATCGATCTCACCCATCCGCGCAACCGCCTCGATCCGACCTTCCGCCAGCTCGTCGACAGTATCTATGCCCGCATGACCCAGCGCACCGAAGCCAGGACACCGGCGATCGAAGGCATTCAGGGGACCGGCGTCGGCATGATCCTTCATCATGTGTCCTCCAACGTGCTCTCGGGCCTGATCGAGACGCTGGCCGGACCGCCCTATAACGGCCACGCCGATCTGCCGATTCTCGCGGGCCACCTGCAACTGGAGGCCGACGATATCTTCCATCTCGGCGAATCCCTCCAACTGCTTCGATTCGCGCAATTGAGCGAGGGCGATCTGATGCTGACCGACGCCGGCAAGCATTTCGCGAATTTAGAGACCGACGCGCGCAAGAAGCTGTTCGCCGAACACCTGATCAATTATGTCCCCGTCATCGGCCTGATCCGCCGCGTGCTGGACGAACGCCCGTCGCACACAGCGCCCACGGCGCGTTTCCGCAACGAGCTCGAAGATTATATGAGCGAGGATGCGGCGGACGAGACGCTCAAAACCATCGTGTCCTGGGCGCGTTATGCCGAGCTGTTCGCCTATGACGAGCAATCGGAACTGTTCAGCCTCGAAAATCCGCATTGACGGTTCGATCGTCATTCCGGGGCGCAGCGTGAGCTGCGAACCCGGAATCTCGCCCAACAACTTCTGGATTCCGGGTCTGCGCCTTCAGCGCAAAATAGCTTTGCTATTTTGTCGCGACGACGCATCCCGGAATGACTTACCCCGCCGGCGAAAAACTTTCCGCCCGCGCCATCGCCCAGGCTTCGCGGAAGCGGGCATCACTGGTGCCATCGATCAATTCGCCCGGGCGGAGCGACGGATAGAGTTGGGCAAACGTCCTGACATCGGTCGTCGAGGTCCGTTGCGAAAAATGAATCGGCCTCAAATCCTGCGGATGCCCCAGTCCGGCCGCGGCCAGCAATTCGGCCAAGGCATGCAGGGTCGCGAGATGGTAATTATAGACCCGCTCGATCTTGTGCGGCACCACCAGCGCCCGATTGCGCGAGGGGTCCTGCGTCGTCACGCCGGTGGGGCAGCGGTCGGTGTGGCAGCTCAGCGACTGGATGCAGCCGAGCGCAAACATGAACCCCCTCGCCGAATTGCACCAATCGGCGCCGATCGACATCGCGCGCGCCATATCGAAGGCGGTGGCGATCTTACCCGAGGCGCCGATGCGGATGCGGTCGCGTGCATTGATTCCGATCAGCGCGTTATGGACGAAGTTAACGCCTTCGCGCATCGGCGTACCCAGATGGTCCATGAACTCCAGAGGGGCCGCGCCCGTACCACCCTCATTGCCGTCGACCACGATAAAATCGGGATAGATTCCGCTTTGGAGCATCGCCTTGCAGATCGCCAGAAATTCCCAGGGGTGGCCGATGCACAGCTTGAACCCGGCCGGCTTACCGCCGGAGAGCCGGCGCATCTCACCGATGAAAGCCATCATTTCCAGCGGCGTCGAGAACGCCCGGTGCGAGGCCGGCGAGATGCAATCCTCGTCCATCGCCACGCCCCTGATCTTCGAAATCTCCTCGGACACTTTCGCCGCCGGCAGCACGCCGCCATGCCCGGGCTTGGCGCCCTGGCTGACCTTGAGTTCGACCATCTTGATCTGGTCACTAGCCGCGACGCGCGCAAACTCATCCGGATTGAACGTGCCGTCGCGATTGCGGCAGCCGAAATAGCCCGAGCCGATTTCCCAAATGAGATCGCCGCCGTTCTCGCGGTGATAGGGGCTGACGCCGCCTTCGCCGGTGTCATGCGCAAAACCGCCCTTTTTGGCGCCGGCGTTCAACGCGCGCACCGCGTTTGGGCTGAGCGCGCCAAAGCTCATGGCCGAAATATTGAAGACCGACGCCGAATAAGGCTTGGCGCAATCCGATCCGCCAATGGTGACGCGAAACTTCTCATTGGCGTGAATTTTCGGCGACATCGAATGGTGCATCCATTCGTAGCCCTCGCGATAGACATCCTCCTGGGTGCCAAAGGGTCGCTTGTCGAGCACCATCTTGGCGCGTTGATAGACCACCGCGCGGGTGTCGCGCGAAAACGGCATGCCGTCCTTCTCGCTTTCGAAGAAATATTGCCGCATCTCCGGCCTGATTTCTTCGAGCAGGAAGCGCAAATGCGCCGAGATCGGGTAGTTGCGCAGAACCGCGTGGCTCTTTTGCGTGAGATCGCGAATGCCGAGCAGCGTGAGGGCGCCGAAGATCAGAAGCGGAACCAGAACCAGATCGAACACTTTGTGATCGACGATCCCAAGACCAAGAAGCAACGCCGTGGCGACGGCGCAAATCGTCAACACGATGAAGCGTGGCGAGAACGGAAGCATCAACGTTTCCATGGAACCCCTCAGGCGATTGCCGCCGTCTTCATTTTGATTCGGACAACATCATCCGATTCCGCCGCCATCCTACACAATATCGGCGGCAAAGGTCACATGCGTGACATGGCGATGCTCACTTTTGCAACGCAACATTGGCAAATGAGAATGGAACACGGGATCGACATTGAAAGCTGCGCCGTTCGAAACAAACTCGGCTCAATGATCGTGCGGACGCAACTCGCCGGGAATGTGTTTTTTCTCAAGGCCGTGCTGGGCGAGCCATTGCTCCGTGCTTCGGATCGCCCGCTCGATATGATCGGACGAGCGCGAAAAATCGTAAGGCGATCCCACCAGCGGACATAAAGGCGGCACGACGAAATATTCAATGTCGGGCGGGAGATCTTCCAGCTCGCCGACCAGTTGGCGCGCGATCAAAAGCGTCAGCGCATGGAGCGCGTTGGCGAGCGCGCCGACCGGCGGGGTGTCGGTCGCGCAGGCATAGCCGGTCGGCAGGACGATGAGACGCCGCGCGCCTTTCGACACCGCCACCTTGATCGGCGTATTGGCGGAAATCGCGCCGTCCACCAGATAACGGTTCTTGTAGAGAACCGGCGCAAAGGCGCCGGGAATCGCGGTGGACGCGACAATCGCGTCTGCCGCCGGTCCCTCCGAAAGCACGACGCTGTCGCCGGAGGCGATATCGGTGGCGACGATGTGAACCGGTAGCTGAGCGTCCTGCAAATTACGATAGGGCAGATAATCGTCGATCAGCTTGCGAATGCCGTCATGCGAGATCAGGAAATCCCGCCGCCGGATGAAGCCCAATAGGGTCCGCCAAGTCACTGGGAAGACATCATGCCGGCGCAAATTCCGCCAAATGGCTTCGAGTTCAAGAACGCCTTTCAAGCTCGGAGCACCGGCATAGTAAGCGCCATTGATGGCGCCGACGCTAGAGCCAACCACCATATCGGCGGTGACGCCGTTGGCGGCGAGCGCGTGCATCATGCCAACTTGTATGGCGCCAAAACTGCCGCCACCCGCAAAAACGAACGCCGTTTTCTTCGGCTGATCTTGGCTGAACGCCGACAAAGCTCTTCGCTCCCCGCTATGACCCCCGCGTCAATCAAAGGCGCAGCATGCGCGCCGCTTATAGCAGGTCTCTCGCCGCGGCATCATCAATAGTGGGTGTCCGGCCGAGGCACGGACCTTCCGCTTTCTGCCGGCCATGAGCTGTCAGGTTTCAGACTTTGGCGACGCGGCGCATCGCTCATCGACCAAGATCGGCGCGAAGCTTTTGTTGTCGATTGAGCGCTGGCCGGCTTTGGCCAAGGAGGAGCTCAGCGCTCCACAAAAGCCTTTTCGATCACGAAATGACCGGGCTCGCTGTGATTGCCCTCGACAAAGCCGCGGGCGTCGAACATCTGGCGCAGTTCTTCCAGCATCGCCGGGCTGCCGCACATCATGATCCGATCGCTCTCGATATTCAGCGGCGGCTGACCGATATCGTTGAACAACTGTTCCGAGGTGATCAGATCGGTGATGCGGCCGCGGTTGCGGAAGGGCTCGCGGGTAACGGTCGGATAATAGACGAGCTTCTCGGCCAATAGCGGCCCGAACAACTCATCCTCGGCCAAACTCTTCACCAACTCCTCGCCATAAGCGAGTTCCGATACCTGCCGGCACCCGTGCACCAGGACGACCTGCTCGAACTTGTCGTAGACCTCCGGATCCTTGATCAGGCTCGCAAACGGCGCAAGCCCGGTGCCGGTCGATAGCAGCAATAGCCGCCGGCCTGGGATCAGATTGTCCGCAATCAGCGTGCCTGTCGCTTTGCGGCCGACCAGAATCGTGTCGCCTTGCTTGATCTTTTGCAGGCGGGAGGTCAGCGGGCCATCGGCGACTTTGATCGAAAAGAATTCGAGCTGGTCTTCGTGATTGGCGCTCGCCATCGAATAGGCCCGCATCAAGGGGCGGCCCTCGATCTCGAGCCCGATCATCGCGAATTGGCCGTTCTGAAATCGAAAGCCCATATCGCGGGTGGCGCGAAAACTGAAAAGCGTATCGGTCCAATGCCGGACGGACAAAACCTTCTCTCGATGAAACGCACTCATGGCCGCTATTTTTCCGATTGCATTTGCGGTGGTTCGAACGCGGCGACCTGCCCAAGACCCGACAGAAAGCCGCTGCAAAAATGGAGGAATTGCGCTTCACCTACCCCAAACCGGCGGATAGTCAACACACCCGGTCGCCCCCTTTGAGCGGCCAAAAGGCTTAAGGCCCGTGCGCGAAATTAACCCATTACAAAACGTCTCCAATTTGCCGCGCATGCGAAATTAACTTACCGAAAGGGGACGCATTCGAGCAGGTAATTGCTCCACCGCCTTAGAAAAACTCGTTAGAGATATTTGTCGAAAAGACGGAATGCCAGACAGGCGGATATTGCATGCGAAGCTTGCGGGAATTTCGCGCCGGAAAGCCTGATTTTTATCCGGATCAGGCGATCTATGCGGCCTATGCCAGCGCCGAATTCGCGCTCGCCTTTGACGATATCGCGAACGGCACCGGCCTGCTCTTCCGCGTGGCCTCGGCGGCGAAGACGGTTTATTTCGGCGCCGGCCGATCTTCCTGGTACCCGCAAAACAACGCCACCGCGGCAAGCCTCGCCTCGGACAAATATTTCGCCAACCAAATCCTGGAGGATTCCGGCATCGCCACGCTCGGCGGCGAATACTTCTTCTTGAATGCGCGGCATCGCGCGCGGCGCCCTCAAGGCCATGAGCGCGACGACGCCTTTGGCTATCTCCGGAAGCTGGAGGCGCCGGCGTTCATCAAGCCGCTTGTGGGCTCGCGCGGCGATTTTGCGCAAATCATTCGCGATGCCGTCGAACTCGACCGATATCTTGTGGAGGTTTCACCGCATTATGACGCGGTGTTGATGCAGCCGGTCGCAAACGGTCTCGAATATCGGATTTTTCTGCTCGACGGTGAAATCGTCTATTCCGCGCGAAAATTTCCACCCACCCTTGTCGGCGACGGCGTGAAAAGCCTGCGCGATCTTCTTTCCGCCCATAACGCCTTGCTGAAAGCGAAAGGCCTTTCCACCATCACGGCCAACATTCCAGCCTCTTCGCTCGACAAAATTTTGCCGGCGGGCGCGCTTTTTGAAATCTCAGGAAGGATGAATCTAAGCGCGGGCGGCAGGATGGCTTTCGAGACGCCTCGCTTCGAAGCTGCATTGACGATGGCAAAGCAAGCCGTCCGGGCACTCGGCCTGCGGGCGGCGGCCGTCGATCTCTTTGCTGAAATCGGCGGCCAATCGGATTCGAGCCGCATCATCGAAGTCAATTCCAACCCCTCGATCCGATTGCTGGAGGAATTGGAGCGGCCTGATCTGATCCTGAAAATTTGGCATCATACCTTTTCCGCAAGCGGACTGCTAGTGGAGTGGATTTGACATTCGCACCCCACCTGGCCCCGAGTTCGTCAGCGAATGTCAAATCCAAAACTCCACTAGAAACCTATATTTTCTAGTGGTCCTTTGATTCTAACATTCGCAAAAGTGCCTGCCGAGAAGGGATACGAATGTTAGAATCGGACCACTAGATGTTTGATCTGCCGAAATATGGCGAGGGTATTTGCCTGGCGCGGCTCGCCGAGCTGCTTGAGACCCTCGGCATCGACCGCAAAAGGCTGGGCGAGAGATCGGTCGCGATCACGGGTTCGAACGGCAAGGGTTCGACGGCGGCTTTCTGTGCCGCAATCGCCCGCGCCTATGGCTTGCGTACCGGCCTTTTCACCTCGCCGCATTTGTTTCACTTCAATGAGCGGTTTCAGATCGACGGCACGCCCATTGACGATGAAGTGCTGAAAAGCCAGGAGGCGCGAACCAAAGCCGCGATCGATACGATATCTAGCCGTCGCGGCGAGATATTCGGCGCCTTTGAAGCCATGTTCGCGCTCGCTTGCCTTTATTTTCAGGAAAGCGAATGCGATTTTCTGGCATTCGAGGCCGGCATTGGCGGCCGCTACGATCCGGTGCGCGTGCTTGGCGCCCTCGTCGCTTCCGTGACCTCGGTCGATTACGAACATGTCGAGCTGTTGGGTTCGTCGCTGCAACTGATCGTGTCGGATAAAAGCGATGCCTGCGCTTGCGGCGGCACCATCATCTATGGCGAGAATTGCCGAAGCTTGCGGCCGCATATCGTCGAATATAACCGCAACCGCGATATCCAAAGCTTGTTCGTCCGCGACGAGATCGAAATTGGCGCCGAATCGATCGAAACTGGCGGGACCAGTTTCGATCTCACCTTTGGCAAGCATCGCTTTCACGGCCTGAAGCCGGCTTTGCCAGGAGCCTTCCAATTCAACAATGCCGCGATTGCGGCCGCGATGTTCCTGCGCTGGCTGGAAGGCGCGCGGCCTGAGGCTTCCGCCGACACCATCGAAGCGGCGGTGCGGTCGGGCTTGCGCGACACGCGCTGGCCCGGCCGCCTCGAAGCCATCGCCCACGATCCATTGACCGTCATCGATGTCGGCCACACCCCCGACGCGATCACGCAATCGCTGAATGGGTTACGGCAAACCTATGGCCAAGGCGGCTGGATCCTCGTTCTCGGCGTTTCCTTTGACAAAAAGGCCGAGGAGATCGCGCAAGCGCTGGCGCCGGCATTCGACACCATCATCTGCACGGCGGCGCACCACAAAGGGAGCGATGCGCGCGCGCTCGCCACGCTCGTGCGGAATATCCATCCAACAGCCGAGGTCCGGATCGCGCTCCCCATCGAACAGGCTTTCGAAACGAGCCGGTCGATCGCGGCGTCCCGGCAGCGAAAAATCTATGTGGCCGGCGGATTATTCACCGCGATCGAATATGCCGCGACCGCGCGTGGGCTCAATGCGAGGGATTTGGCCTTCTTTTGAAGGCAGGCGGCTTCTTAAACTTCTCGCGCGTTAACGCTTCATTAACCACGAAGCGCCGAGGGTCGTAAGACTTGGGAGCAAATTCCATGAGCGACACAGCATCCGTCTCCTCATCCTTCGGCGCCTTTGTCGGACGACAAATCGACGATCTCAACAAAGTCAAAACCGCGACCTCGGCAAGTTTCAATAGTGTCCTGCACCATGTTGAGGCCACCGTCGGGCTTAGGCCCAAGACCGGCTTCACGACCTCGGGCACCACCTACGAGGCCAATACCCTCACCGGCAAAACCAAGGCGGTCTTCGACAGCGCTTTCGACGTCACCAAATCCGCGCTGCACATCAAACCGTAAGAATCCCGGCTAGATCCGGAAAAGTGTGAAGCGGTTTTCCGAAAAGATCATGCTCAAACAAAGAATTAAAGCTCGATGACGATTCAACCAAATCTCATCGCGCTTTAGCGGCGAATATTAGCCGCCGGCAAAGTTTCCTTATTCATATCGACGGCGCCGGCGAGCGCGCCATTGCGATCGGCTGTTTCCAGGTGGAGCCGATTACCGGCAAGCCTCAGGGAGCAGGCCACCGATATCCTTTGGTTCCTAAGTTTCGGAAATAAAGGCGCTGTGAGGGCGAAAGCCCGCCTGATGCGAAAACTTTAATTAACCTGCACTCACTATCGTCATTTTTGCGTGAGGCCTATTCGGTTCTCACATATGTGGCCCCCGGTTCGGCTTTCCAGTTCCTGTTCTTGATGGATGCAGCATGCGTAAACCTTCTCCCGGTCAATTAGTCGCAACGGCGATAGCGATTACGGTGTTTGGGGTAGTTGGCTTTGTGAGCGGGACGTATGGGTCTGCGCTGGTGGGGGAGACGCGTCATTTGGGGGTTGTGGGGAAGGCGGATTCGAGCGTTGATTCGCTGAAGGCGCGGTACCGTCGTCCGACCATGATCCCGTTTCCGAAGGACAATCTGTACACGCCGCAGAAGCTTGCGCTGGGCAAGAAGCTATATTTTGACACGCGGATATCGGTGTCCTCGGCGCAGTCCTGCGCGAGCTGCCATAGCCCGGCGTTTGGCTGGGCGGACGGGCTTGCGGTGGGGGTTGGCTTTGGGATGGCGCAATTGGGGCGGCACTCGCCGACGATCATCAACGCGGCGTGGGGCGAGATTTTCATGTGGGACGGGCGGCTGGCCAATCTTGAGGAGCAGGCGCTGGGGCCGATCCAGTCGCCGGGCGAGATGAACATGCCGATCGACCAGTTGATGGAGCGCCTCAACACGATCCCGGAATATAAGCCGCTGTTTGCGGCGGCGTTTCCGGGCGAGGCGATGAGCGCAAAGACGCTGGCCAAGGCGATTGCGACCTATGAGCGGACGGTGGTGTCGCAGCGCGCGCCGTTTGACGATTGGATCGAGGGCAATGAGAAGGCGATTTCGGAGGAAGCCAAGCGCGGCTTTGTGCTGTTCAACACCAAGGCCGAATGCGCCTCCTGCCACGAGGGCTGGAATTTCACCAATGACGGCTTCCAGGACATTGGGCTGCCGAGCGAGGACGTGGGCCGCGGCAAATATGTGCCGGGGGTGGTGAAGATGCAGCACGCCTTCAAGACGCCGGGACTGCGCGAGATCAGCCGCCGCGGCCCCTATATGCATGACGGCTCGCTGGCCACGCTGGAGGCGGTGGTGGATCATTACGACAAAGGCGGCGTCGAGCGGGCGAGCCGCTCCGACCTGATGAAGCCGCTCGGTCTGACGGTTCAGGACAAGGCCGATCTTGTGGCGTTCTTAAAGACGCTGACGAGCGAACTCGACCCGACCGCGATGCCGGTTCTTCCCCGTTAACCCCCCGCTTGCAAGCCATAAGGAAACTGCGATGCGCCTGCCTTCCCTCACTCTCGTCATGCTGCTGGGCCTCTCGGTCGGCGCGCTCGGGGCCAATATGACGATCACGCAAAAGGGGCGGATGTTCTCCTCCGAGAGCATCACCATCAAGAAGGGGGAGACGCTGACCTTCCTCAACGACGACAGCGTTCCCCACAACATCATGTCGACGAGCCCGGGCAACGACTTCAACCTGGGGTCCCAGCCGCCGGGGGCCTCGACCGATGTGACGTTCAAGGAAGCCGGCGATGTGGCGGTGATCTGCGCGATCCATCCGCGGATGAAGATGACGGTGAAGGTCACCGAATAAGCCGGATGGGTTGCCTCAAGGGGACGGTTGCGATGTCGATTCGTTACAAGCTGTTTGGGATATTCTGCATCGTTATCGGGCTCACCTGCGGGTTGGCCTTTTACGGCATTCGGGGCATTGCGGCCTCGGGCGACATGGTGGTTCGGCTGTATGACGGGCCGCTGATGGGGATCAATTATGCGCGTTCGGCGCATGCGCAGATGAGCGAGGCGCGCCTGTTGATGCGGGTGAGCATGAATGAGGGGGCAAGGGGGGAGGTGCAGGCGCGGCTTGAGAAGCTGATCGCGGGCATTGCGGACGATTTGAAGGTGGTGCGCGAGCGGGTTGACAATAAGGACGTGACGGCGCCGCTGGAGCGGGCGGAGAAGGCGTTTCGCGGCTGGTCGGAGACCGAATTGAAGTTCCTCAAGCCTCCACCGGGCGGGCTTGCGGAGCTGCCGGCGGCGTTTGCGGTCATTCAGAAGGCCGACGAGGCGACCGCGGCACTTGACGACCTCGTGGAAGTGGTGGCCGCCTATGGGTTTAATTTCCGGACCGAGGCGGAAGCCGCCGCGGTCTTGGAACGGCGCACCATGATCGAGCTGACGATCGGGACAGCGGTGATCGGCCTGTTGCTGGCGGCCGCCTTTGCTTATTCGATGAGCAAGGCGATTTTTGCCGCGATGCGGGTGGCTGAGCGGGTGGCGGGGGGCAATTTTGCCGACGCGATTGTGGTTCGCCGCCGCGACGAGCTTGGCCGGCTGCTCAAATCGCTGGCGCTGATGCAGGCCAATCTGAAGGCGCGGGCCGACGAGAACCTGGCGCTGATGTCGAGCAAGGACCAGCTAAATGTGCAACAGGTGGAGCGGCGGCAGCGGATCGAGGCGGAGGTGGCCTCGTTCCGCTCCGCCATTACCTCGGCGCTGGCCAATACGGATGCGATGACCGGCAAGCTGAGCGAGACCGCGCGCACGCTTTCCTCGATTGCGTCCGCGGCCGGTCAGCAATCGAGCCAGATGGCCTCGACCGCGGGGGAGACCTCCAGCAATGTGCAGACGGTGGCGGCGGCGGCCGACCAGCTCGGCGAATCCGCCCAGACCATCACCGCCCAGCTTCAGGATGCGACCGGGGTGGTGCAGCGCGCCTCGGTGATGGCGGGGGAAGCCAATGAGACGATCGGGGCGCTGGCCAGCGCCGCCCAGCATATCGACGAGGTGGTCGGCTTCATCCGCAACATTGCCGGCCAGACCAACCTGCTGGCGCTCAACGCCACGATCGAGGCGGCGCGCGCCGGGGAGGCCGGACGGGGCTTTGCGGTGGTGGCCTCGGAAGTCAAGGCGCTGGCGATCCAGACCGCGAAGGCGACCGAGGAAATCTCCTCGCAGATCGCCGAGGTGCAGGTGGCGACCAAGCGGGCGGTGGACAATGTCGGGGCCATTACCGCGGTGATGGCCGATATCGACAGCTTCACCGCCTCGATCGCGCGCGCCATGAGCCAGCAGAAAACCGCCGCGATCGAAATCTCGGAAAACATCCGCCAGGCCGCCGCCGGCACCGCCAGCGTCGCCGAGAGCATCGCCGGCACCGCCGCCGCCAGCGAAGACACCAACCGATCCGCGGGCCTCGTCCTCACAACCGCCCAGCAACTCTCCAGCCAGGCCGCAGAGCTCCGATCATCCGTCGATCAATTCCTCGAAAAAGCCGCCGCGTAACGCCGAGACGGGCCGCCTTTTCCGTGTGTGGCCTCCACCGGGTTTGAATTTCTTGGGCGCGCAATCCCAGAACCTTCTATATTGCGGCCGTGGATGCGATGAATAAGCGCGATGAGGATTCGTCCAAACCTCGTCACGCTTGAGGTTACGGGAGAGGCGCATCGTGCGTATCGCCGTCATTGGCGGGGGCCCCGGCGGCCTCTATTTCAGCTATCTCTGGAAGACCCGTCATCCGGAGGCGCGGATCGACCTGTTCGAGCAAAATCCCGCGGGCGCCACTTGGGGTTTCGGCGTGGTGTTCTCAGAGCAAGCGCTTGAATTCCTTCGCGACGACGATCCCGACACGGTTGCGGCGATCGCGCCCCGAATGGAAAGCTGGAAAAACATCACGCTCACGCTGCGCGGCGAGAGCGTCGAGATCGACGGCGTCGGATTTTCCGCGATCGGCCGGCTGGAATTGCTCGGCATCTTGCGGGCGCGCGCGGCTGCCACCGGCGTCACGCTGCATTACGAGACGCAACTTTCATCGCTCGATCCCTTGGCCGATTACGATCTGATCGTCGCCGCCGATGGTCTCAATTCGCTGGTGAGGCGCGCCTTCGAGAAGGATTTCGGCACGTCCTTGTCTTACTCCACCAACAAATTCGCCTGGTATGGCACCACCAAACGGTTCGAGACCTTGTCGCAAACCTTTGTGACGACCGAACTCGGCAGCTTCAACGCCCATCACTACCGCTATTCGCCCCACATGAGCACGTTCCTGGTGGAGTGCGATTTGGCGAGCTGGGAGGCATACCGCTTTTTCGACAGGACAACGGAAGAATCCAAAGCCATCTGCGAGGGCATCTTCACTGAGACCCTCGACGGTCATAGTTTGATCTCGAATAAATCGATCTGGCGGAATTTTCCGTGGATCTGGAACGAGCATTGGTCTTTCAGAAACATGGTGCTGATCGGCGACGCCTTGCATTCGGCCCATTTCTCGATCGGGTCCGGAACACGGCTCGCCATCGAGGATGCCATCGCGCTTGCCAAGACGTTGGAAAGCGAGCGCGATCTGGGCACGGCGCTCGCCCGTTACCAAAGCGAGCGCCAGCCGATCGTCAAGAAGCTCGTGACCGCCGCGCGTACCAGCGCCGATTGGTATGCGAACTTCCCCGAATATATGAAACTTGACCTGATGGATTTCGCCTATAGCTACATCACCCGCTCGGGGAGGATCAACGACACACGCCTGCGCACGATGTCGCCGTCATTTATGACACGCTACGCGGCGCCGCGGCCGCACCCGGTAAAAGGAGACGCGCCTTGATGCCGGCAAGCCCGTTCGAAATCGCCGATCAGGTGCCCACCGATAGTTTGGGCGCGCGTGAAATCGGCTTTTCGATTCCTGAAATCTATAATGCGAGCCGGATTCTCTTCGATAATCTCGGCAAAGGTCACGGCAACCGCTTGGCGTTGACCGGGCCGCTCGGCGCGATGAATTATGCCGAGTTGTGTATGGAGGCCTCGCGCTGGGGCCACGGCTTCACCTCGCTCGGATTAAAGCGTGGCGACCGCGTGCTGATGTTCCTGGATGACACGCCGACCTATCCGGCGGCGTTTTTTGGCGCGGTTCGCACCGGCTTCGTGCCGCTTCTCATCAACACCTTGACGCCGCCCGACCTTCTGCAATTTTATCTTTCGGATTCATCTGCCGCCGTCGCGGTGACCGACGCCGAATTTTGCGCCCGCTTCAACGAGACGGCCTGCGCGAACACTTCGCTGCGGACGCTGATCGTGGTCAATGGCGAAGCCTCCGCTCATGCGGTCAAGCACACGCTGACCGCAAGCTCTTGGCTTGCAGCCTTTCCAACTGAGCTTGCCGAGGCGGAAACCCATCGCAACGAGATGGCGTTTTGGATGTATTCGTCGGGCTCCACGGGACGGCCGAAAGGCATCGTCCATTTGCAGCACGACATGGCCTATAGCGAGAAGGCGTTCGCGCAAAATCTCCTGAAGCTCAAGTCCGACGACATCTGCTTTTCCGTGCCGAAAATGTTCTTCGCCTATGGCTTCGGCAATTCCATCACCTTTCCGTTCTCCGTGGGCGCGGCAACCCTGTTGTTGCCGGGCCAGCCCAAACCACAGGCGATTTTCGAGGCAATCGAACATTATCGCCCGTCGATCTTTTTCGGCCTGCCGACGCTCTATACGTCGCTGACAAAGGCCGATGGCGCGGGCGCGTGCGACTTCTCCTCGCTGCGCCTGGCGCTGTCGGCCGCGGAAATCTTGTCGGCCGAAGTCTTCAACGGTTGGAAACAATTGACCGGGCTTGAGATCGTGGAAGGGCTCGGCTCCACCGAAGTGCTTCACATCTATCTCAGTAATCGCGCGGAGAAGAAAAAGCTCGGCGCCGCCGGCCTTCGCGTGCCCGGCTATGAAATCGCGCTGAAGAACAGCGACGGACGCGAGGTCGGCGACAATGAAGAAGGCATTCTGTGGGTGCGCGGCGATTCCAACACCCCGCTTTATTGGAACCGGCCCGACAAATCCGCCGAGACCATTCGCGAGGCGGGATGGATTTATACCGGCGACCGTTTTGTCCGTGATGCGGATGGGTTTTACTTTTTTCGCGGCCGCGCCGACGATCTGATCAAGATATCAGGTCAATGGGTCTATCCGCTGGAAGTCGAGCTGTGCCTCATTGAGCATCCCGGCGTGCGTGAATGTGCCGTGTTTGCCACTGAGCTGCCGGACCGGCGGATGACGCTGAAGGCCGTCGTCGTGATGAACAGCCGCGACTTTGACCCAAGCACGACGACCAAGACCTTGCAGGATTTCGTCAAGGCAAAACTCCTGCCTTATAAATATCCACG
>DATGJS010000056.1:0-10045 GCA_035295025.1 Bradyrhizobium sp. | reverse complement strand
GCTGACCATGGCGAGCATCGGCAATTCGCTTGCCACGATGCTCGGCGGCAACTACGTCAACCGCTTCAACCTCGAGGGACGATCCTATCAGGTGATCCCGCAGGTGCCGCGCGTGAGCCGGCTGTCGCCAGAGGCCCTCGGCAACTATTATCTGTCGACCCCGACTGGCCAGCAGATCCCGCTCTCGACGGTGGTGTCGATCGAGACCGGGACCGACCCCAACGCGCTGACCCATTATAACCAGCTCAATTCCGCGACCTTCCAGGCGGTGCCGATGCCGGGCGTGACCATCGGGCAGGCGGTAGATTTCCTCGAAGGTGAAGCGAAGAAGTTCCCCGCCGGCTTCAGCCATGACTATCTCGCCGACAGCAGGCAATATGTGCAGGAGGGCAATCAACTGCTGATCACGCTCGGCTTTGCGCTCGTCATCATCTTCCTGGTTCTGGCCGCGCAATTCGAAAGCCTGCGCGATCCGCTCGTCATCATGGTCAGCGTGCCGATGGCGATCGTCGGCGCGTTGATTCCGCTGTTCTTCGGCGCCGCCACGATGAACATCTATACCCAGGTCGGGCTGTTGACGCTGGTCGGGTTGATCACCAAGCACGGCATTCTGATGGTGGAGTTCGCCAACGAGCTTCAGCTCAACGAAAGCCTCGACCGCCGTGCTGCGATCGAAAAGGCGGCGCGCATCCGCCTTCGCCCGATTTTGATGACGACGGCGGCGATGGTGACCGGCCTGTTGCCGCTGCTCACGGCAACGGGGGCGGGCGCGGTCAGCCGGTTCTCGATCGGCTTGGTCGTCGTCGCCGGGATGACGATTGGAACCCTGTTCACGCTGTTCGTGCTGCCCGCGGTCTATGTATCGATTGCCACCGACCACCGCGCCGGGGCAAAATCCCAGCGCGCCAAGGAAATCGCCGAATTCGATCTGGAAGCCAAGGCTCTCCGATCGACCTGACGACGACGGCGCCGGACATCCTTGTTGATTTGCACGGTCTCATGATATGCCATTTCGGCAGGTGCCTTGCTATGGAGCGCCCAAAGGGAGGATACCTGGATGAAGCGACGCGAGTTCCTGGCGCTTCTTGGTGGTGCGTCTCTGGTTGACCCGCGTGCTGCCCTGGCGCAGACACCGGGTAGGATCTATCACCTTGCGACTATTCGGCCTGGAGCTGCGCTGACTGACGACAGCCTACTCGGGAAAATCCTGCTCAAGTCGCTGGCGCAGCACGGCTATGTGCTTGGTCAAAACCTGACGTTTGAGGCGCGCGCTGCGATAGGGGATGTCGCGAAGTTTCCCGCATTGTTTCAAGAGTTGAAGGCGCGCGATGTCGATGCGGTCCTGGCTGTCGGTTATACGGTCGCGTTTAGTGCAAAAGGGACGGGTATGCCCACGGTTGTTGCCTGGGGCGCCGGCGATCCAGTCGCGACAAAACTGATCGACAATCTGGCGCATCCGGGCGGCAATATTACCGGGATTTCCGACGTTGCCACCATCCTGACCACCAAGCGTCTGGCCCTGTTGAAGGAGATGTCGCCAAAACTTCAAAAAGTCGCGATGCTTTGGAACAAGGATGACCTCGGCATGACGCTGCGCTATGAAGCGTCGGCAAAGGTGGCGCAATCGATCGGAATTTCGGTGCAAGCGCTCGGCGTTCGCGAGCCCGACGATTTCAACGAAGCCTTCGCGGCCATGAATAGCGACTTACCCGATGGCATCATTATGGTCGCCGATGCGCTGACTATACTCAATCGCAAACGCGTGTTTGAATTTGCCGCAGCCAAGAAGTTGCCGGCGATCTACGAATACGATTTTCTGGTTCGCGACGGCGGCCTGATGTCGTATGGCCCGGATTTGACGGAGTCGCTTGAACGCTCGGCTGCGCTGATCGATCGGATTTTCAAGGGCGCCAAGCCTGCCGATCTGCCGTTTGAGCAGCCAACACGATACCCGTTCGTGCTCAATCTGAAGACCGCCAAGAGTATCGGCTTGGAAATTCCGCCGACCCTGCTTGCGCTTGCCGATGAAGTGATCGAATGATCCTCCCGCATTGCTGCAAGAGACAAGGCCGCGCCTTCTTGCTAAACAGGCCGGGATGAGCATTTCCGTTCACCCTGACGCCGAGAGAACGCTGGCGGCGCCGCCCACAGCCGATGTTGCCTCGGCGGTCCCTCCCGCCGGGATAAGAAGGCGCAGCCGGCTCTTCACCAAATATGTCGCGTTGTTTGTAGCTGTCGTGGCCGTTGCACTTTTGTCCAACGGCATTTTCGAGGTTTTCTTCTATTATCGCGAACATAAGGCGGCGCTGATCCGGATCCAGCACGAGCAGGCCGAGGCGGCGGCGGCGAAAATCAGCCAATTCATCAAGGAAATCGAAAGCCAGCTTGGCTGGACCACCCAATTGCCGTGGTCTACCGGCTCGATCGATCAACGCCGGTTCGATGCCTTGCGGCTGTTGCGGCAGGTCCCGGCGATCACCGAATTGGCGCAGGTCGATTCGACCGGCAAGGAGCGGCTGCGCGTGTCGCGGCTCGCCATGGACGCGGTTGATTCGGGGCTCGATCTTTCCAAGGACCCGAAATTCACCGAAGCCGTGGCCCACAAGGTCTATTACGGACCGGTTTATTTCCGCCGGGAATCCGAACCCTATATGACGCTGTCGCTGACGGGCACAAGAAAAGACGCTGGCGTCAGCATCGCCGAGGTCAATCTCAAGCTGATCTGGGACGTGGTGTCGCAGATCAAGGTCGGCCAACGCGGCCAAGCCTATGTCGTCGGCGCGGCCGGGCGGCTGATCGCCCATCCCGACATCAGCCTGGTGCTGCGCAACACCGACATGTCGAAACTCGCGCAGGTCCAGGCGGCGCAGGCTGGCAATACTGGCGCGCTTGAATCGCTGCAAGGCACGAAAAACATTCAGGGCGAGGAAGTGCTGACGGCTTCCGCGCCGATCACTCCGCTCGGCTGGACCATGTTCGTCGAATTGCCGGCGGAAGAGGCTTACGCCTCGCTCTACGCCGCCTTGCAACGGCTTGCGATCGTTTTGGCGGCGGCCTCGATCTTTGCGGTGCTCGCCGGGATCTTCCTGGCCCGCCGCATGGTCGGCCCGATCCAGGCCTTGCGCGCCGGGGCCGAGCGCATCGGCGGCGGCGACTTCAATCAGCGCATTTCGATTTCGACCGGTGACGAACTGGAGGGTCTTGCCAACCAATTCAACGAGATGGGCGCGAAACTTCAAGAATCCTATGCGGATTTGGAGAACAAGGTCGAGCAGCGGACGGCGGAGCTGACCGAAACCTTGCAGCACCAAACCGCGACCTCCGAGGTGTTGCAGGTCATCAGCTCCTCGCCCGGTGAGCTTGATCCCGTGTTCCAGACGATCCTGTCGAGCGCGACGCGGATCTGTGACGCCCAATTCGGTCTGTTGGTGCTTTACGAAGGCGGCGGCTTTCGTTGCGCTTCGACGTTCAATCTGCCGCCGGCCTTCGCCGAGACCTTTTCACGCAATCCGGTCATCCACCCGCCGCCGATCGACCCGTTGGGGCGGGTGATCGCGACCCAGCAACTCGTGCATATCGTCGATGTCAAGCAGGAGCCGGCTTACCTCACTGGATTTCCGCCGATCGTGGAGCTGGTCGACCTCGGCGGCGCCCGGACACTTCTGCTTGTGCCGATGTTGAGGGAAAACAGCCTTGTCGGTGTGATCGCGATTTTTCGGCAGATCGTTCACGCGTTCTCCGGCAAACAAATCGATCTGGTGACGAGCTTCGCCAGTCAGGCGGTGATCGCTATCGAGAATGCCCGCCTGCTCAACGAATTGCGCGAACGCACCGATGATTTGAGCGAATCCTTGCAGCAGCAGACCGCGACCGCCAACGTGCTCAAGGTGATCAGCCGTTCGGCGTTCGATCTCGATTCCGTGCTGGCAACGTTGGTCGCTTCCGCGGCCAAGCTCTGCGAGGCCGAGAAGGGTGTCATCTTTCTCCGCGAGGCCGACACCTACCAGCTTGTGTCCAATTACGGCTTCTCTCCCGAATTCGAGGCGTTTGCGAAAGCCAACCCTTTCCCGATCGATGGCGGCAGCACGACGACGCGCGCGGCCATAGCCGGCAGCGCCGTCCAGGTGGTGGATGTGCTCGCCGAGCCAAACCGCAGCGAGCTGGCGCGCGAATATCAGCGGCTCGGCGGTTTTCGAACCAATCTCGGTGTCGCGCTCAGGCGCGAGGGTGAAACGATCGGTGTCTTCACACTCACGCGGCAGGACGTCCGGGCATTTACACAACGGCAGATCGATCTGGTGGAAACGTTCGCCGACCAGGCCGTCATCGCCATCGAGAATGTGCGTTTGTTCGACGAGGTACAGGCGCGCACCAAGGAACTTTCGCTGTCGCTGGAAGATTTGCGCACCGCGCAGGACCGCCTGGTGCAGACCGAAAAACTCGCTTCGCTCGGTCAGCTCACCGCCGGCATCGCCCACGAGATCAAGAATCCGCTCAACTTCGTCAATAATTTCTCGGCATTGTCGGCCGAATTGATCGATGAACTCAACGAGGTGCTCAAATCGACCGCGCTCGACGACAAGCCGCGCGAGGAGATCGACGAACTTACGCAGATGCTTAAAGGTAATCTTGAAAAGGTGGTGCAGCACGGCAAGCGCGCCGATTCGATCGTGAAAAATATGCTTCTGCATTCGCGCGAAGGTTCGGGCGAGCACCGGCCGGCCGACATCAACGCGATCGTTGAGGAGAGCCTCAATCTCGCCTATCACGGCGCGCGGGCGGAGAAATCCGGGTTCAACGTCACGCTCAAGCGCGACCTCGATCCATCGGCCGGCATGATCGACCTTTATCCGCAGGAAATCACGCGGGTGTTCCTCAACCTGATCTCCAACGGCTTTTATGCCGCCAGCAAGCGCAAGGAAGCCGGCGAGGAAGGTTTTGAGCCAACCTTGAGCGCGACCACGAAAAGCCTCGGCAACAAAGTCGAAATCCGCATTCGCGACAACGGTACCGGAATCCCGGCAGAGGTGAAGGAGAAGATGTTCAATCCTTTCTTCACCACGAAACCGGCCGGTGAGGGCACCGGGCTTGGCCTGTCGATGAGCCATGACATCGTCGTGAAACAACATGGCGGCAAGATCGACGTCGAAACCGAGCCCGGGGCATTTACCGAATTCATCATTACGCTGCCGCGGGCGGCGGCACTCATGCGGGCTGGAGGTCAGAATTGAACGTTTACATCCTCGTCATCGATGACGAGCCGGATGTCGAGGCTCTGTTTCGCCAGCAGTTCCGGCGCGACTTGAAAGCCGAGCGCTTCAAGATGGAGTTTTCTCCCTCCGCCCAAGACGCGCTGAGTCGCATCGCCGAGATCAAGGATCCGTGCCTGGTCTTGATTCTTTCCGACATCAACATGCCCGGTATGAGCGGGTTCGAAATGCTGCCCAAGGTACGTGCGGAGCGGCCTGATGTTCCCGTCATCATGATCACGGCCTATGGCGATGCCGAAACGCGCCGTAAGGCGATCGAGCGCGGCGCGGTGGGACTCTTGACCAAGCCGATCGATTTCGCGCTGGTCCGCCACGAGATCGATACCAGGCTCGGGCAGGCCGCATGACCGCGACCATCCTCGTCGTCGACGATGAGCCGGACCTCGAAGCTCTTGTCTTGCAGAAATTCCGCAAGCAAATTCGCGACGGTGCAATCGCTTTCATGTTTGCCCATGACGGCGTCGAGGCCTTGCAGTCGATCGAAAGCCATCCGCATATCGATATGGTGGTATCCGACATCAACATGCCGCGGATGGATGGCTTGTCCCTATTGCAGAAATTGCAGGAAGCCGAGGACAAGAAATCGACCGTCATTGTCTCGGCCTATGGCGATATGAGTAATATCCGCACCGCGATGAATCGCGGCGCGTTCGATTTTCTCACCAAGCCGATCGATTTCGGCGATCTCGAAACGACCATCGACAAGACCATTCGTCATGTCGAGGTGTTGCGCGAGGCGCGCCGCCGCCAGATCGAGGCCGAACGCGCGCACGCGTCGCTCTCGCGGTACTTTTCGCCGCAGATCGCCGCGAGGCTCGCGGCAGGCGCCGATAGCAATGGCATGGAAGTGCATTGGCGCGACGTCGCGGCCATTTTTACCGACATTGCCGGATTCACCTCGCTGGTGGAAACCGCCGCGCCCGAGGTCCTGGGTGCGCTGCTCAATGAATATGTGGGCGGCATGACCGACGTCGTATTCGCGCATGAAGGCACGGTCGCCAAAATCATCGGCGATGCGATCCAGATTCTCTTCAACGCGCCGGGCGACCAGCCGGATTACGCGACGCGGGCGATTGCCTGTGCGCACGGTCTCGACACATGGTCGGAACAATTTCGCGGGCGGTGGGAATCCAAAGGTGTCAATTTCGGCGTAACGCGCATTGGCGTTCATGCCGGGCCGGCGTTGGTCGGCAATTTCGGCGGCGGCCGGTTCTTTGATTACACCGCCTATGGCGACACTATCAACACCGCCGCGCGGCTCGAAAACGCCAATAAATTTCTCGGCACCCGTATTTGCGTCAGTGCGACGGTCGCGGATGCGGCGCAGGGCTTTAAAGGCCGGCCTGTCGGCGACCTGATGCTGCGCGGGCGCGGCGAGCCGTTGCGCGCGTTCGAACCGTTGCCGCCCGCGCAATTCGAAAGCGCTCAGACCGGGCAATACGCGCAGGCCTTTGCCAAGCTGGAGGCCGGAGATGCCGGAGCGATGCCGGCCTTCGCGGCGCTGGTCGGGCAATATGCCGATGACCCGCTCGCTGGCTTTCACCTGCGGAGGCTCCTCAATGGCGCCAAGGGCGTTCGCATGCAGCTCGACTGACGGATAAGGAACCCAAGATGACCCCCGATTTTGCCGCCGGCAATTACCGCTTCATTCCGGCCGTATTTCAATATTCGAGCGGTGCTTGCGCGTTCGATGGTTTCGAGATCGAGCGCGTGCGCTTCGATCGGCTGCTTCCGCTTGCGCAAGGCTTCGCGCAGGCGGCGGCGTATATCAAAGAGGCGGGCGAGAGGTTGACATCGTTTTGCGCCTGCGAGTTACGTTCGCCGGCCGCGTTCACCGAAGCTGGTTTCCTTGCTTTCAATCAGCATTACGTCAAGACGCTCGCCGAGTGGGGCATTTTCGATGGCACCACAAATCCGGTGGCGCGCAGCAATGTCTGTCCCGAAATCGGCCCGCCAGCTGAACCGTCCTTCTACGCATTTTCATTTGTACGTCCGATCAAAGGGCAGCGCCGATCCGCGATGCCGGATTTCGTCATCGCCGGCGGCGCGGAAACTCGTGGCGGGGAGGGCAGCTATCCCGAGCGGATCGTGCGTTACCGCGATCTCAGTGCGGATGGATTAAAGGAAAAGGTGCGCTTTACCGTCGGCGAAATGGAGAATCGTTTGGCCGCGTTCGGATTCACCTGGAAGGAAACGACGGCGGCGCAGGCTTACACGATTCACGATTTTCATCCCGTCATGGCGGAGGAAATCGCGCGCCGTGGTGCCGCGCGATCGGGCCTGACCTGGCACTTTGCCCGTCCGCCGGTGGTCGATCTCGAATTCGAGATGGATTGCCGAAGGGTGAGCCGGGAAGTGGTGATATAACGGCGAGGCTTCATGTTCTCCGTCATTGCGAGGAGCCCGCGACAAATTGCGGAGCAATTTGCGCTAGGCGACGAAGCAATCCATTGTTCGGCACTAAGGTCTGGATTGCTTCGCTTGCGCTCGCAATGACGGATGATGGACACTGCGCCTCATCGCGATTTGGGATCGAGCGCGTCGCGCAGGCCGTCGCCGACAAGGTTGAACGACAGCACGACCAGGAAAATCGCCAGGCCCGGCCAGATCGCCATCCATGGCGCGTTGGTCAAAAAGCGTTGCGCGGCGTTGAGCATGCTGCCCCAGGAGGGTGCCGGCGGCTGTTGGCCGAGGCCGAGGAACGACAGCGCGGCTTCGGCGATGATCGCGGCCGCGATCGACAGCGTGGCCTGCACCAGCAATGCCGGCATGATGTTCGGCAGGATATGAAACAGAGCGATCCGCCAGCGCGGATTGCCGATGGCGCGCGCGGCCTCGACATATTCCTCGACCTTGACGCCGATGGTCTGGCCGCGGGTCAGGCGAATGAACACCGGCGTCGTCGTGACGCCGATCGCGATCATGGCGTTGCCGAGACTCGGGCCCAAGAACGCCGCGAGCGCGATCGCAAGGATGAGAAACGGGCAGGCGAGCATCGCATCCGTGATCCGGCTGATAAGGGCGTCGATAAATCCGCCGCGATAGCCGGCGAAGAGTCCGAGCGGCACGCCAATCGTGAGCGCGATCCCGACCGAGATCGCGCCCGCCAGCAAGGAAGCGCGGGCGCCAAAGACGACGCGGCTGAAAACGTCACGGCCGAGATCGTCGGTGCCGAACCAATGCAGCGCGGAGGGCGATTTGCGCACCAAGGTCCAGCTTGTCGCCACGGGATCATAGGGCACGATCCAAGGCGCCAATATCGCCAGCGCGATGAAGGTTGCGACAATGACGAGACCCGCCACCGCGCCCTTACGCGCCATCAGCCGGCGCAGCGCGCGCCGGGCCGGGCTTTCCAAGGCGTCGGCGACATTGGCCATGGGGGCGGCAAGGGTGGCGTCCGTCATCTTAATTCCTCAGCCGCGGGTTGACGAGGATATAGGCGATGTCGGCGAGCAGATTGAGCGTGATGTAGATCGTCGCGGTGACCAGCACCACGCCCTGGACCACGGCGTAGTCGCGGTTGAACACGGCGTCCACGATCAATTTTCCAAAACCCGGAATCGAAAAAATCTGTTCGGTCAGTACCGCGCCCGACAATAACGTGCCGAGTTCGAGCGCGCCAAGTGTAATGATGGGCGTAAGCGCGTTGCGCATGGCGTGTTTGAGAATGACCACGCGCTCGGAAAGGCCTTTGGCGCGGGCGGTGCGGACATAATCGCTTTCGAGCACCTGCAACATCGCGCTGCGCGTATGCCGCATCAAAATCGCCGCGATCGCGTTGCCGAGCACGAAAGCCGGCATGATGGTGGAGGCGAGGCTTGCGCGCCAATTCTCCGAGAGGGGCACGTAACCCGACGCCGGCAGCCAGCCGAGTTCGATCGAGAACAAAAAAATCAGCATGATGCCGAGCCAGAAATTCGGCGTCGAGATGCCCCATAGCGCCACCAGGTTGGCGGCGTAGTCCCAGATTGAGCCTTTCTTCACCGCGGAGACGATGCCGGCGGGAATGCCGATCAGGAAAGCGATCACGATCGCCATCGAGGCCAGTTGCAGGGTCACCGGCAGTTTCTGGACGATCAAATCTCGCACCGGAACCTTGATGCGCAAGGATTCGCCGAAATCGCCGGACAAAACGCCTTTGACCCAATAGACATATTGCACGGGAATCGGTTGATCGAGCCGGTATTGCTGGCGAATTTGTTCGATCACGGCCGGGTCGCGCTCCTCGCCCGCCATCACCAAAGCGGGATCGCCGGGCAACAAATGTTGTAGCAAAAAGATCAGCACCGACACGAAGAACAGTGTCGGGATCAATTGCAAAATGCGCTTGCCGAGAAAATTCAGCATCGGGTGGCCCGTTTCCCGGGCGCAGCGCAGCGTGCAACGGTGCGATGCAGAACCGGGATCCATTCATAAGGAGGTCCCGGATCAGCGGCGCACCGCTTGCGCGCTGCACCGCATCCGGGACACGCGATTGTCTGTGCGCGGGTCGTCACTTCAGCTTCAATCCGACGACGCGGACCAAGCCGTCGGGCACTTGCCGGTACCCTTCGAGCTTGGTCGTATGCGCGATCAGAATGCGCCGATGAAAGACATAAAGAATAGGTTCGTCTTCCAGCTCGATTCCAGTCAGCTTTTCGTAGATCGCCTTGCGTTGCGCCACGTCCGTGACGAGGCGGGCATCGTCGAGCAGCTTGTCGGCTTTCACGTTGGCCCATGCGCTGTAATTTTGCGGCGCATCGCTGTGCAGGAAAATATAGGAATTGCCGTCGGGG
>DATGJS010000055.1:0-10937 GCA_035295025.1 Bradyrhizobium sp. | reverse complement strand
GTCGAACGCCGGCGGTCGCCGGCTACTGTGCATGGGGTTGTTTTCGATATTTTGGCGGCGCGCCCCTGGGAAGGGCTACCGCATCCGGCTATCGACTGCCGTCGCTGCGCGAAACTGGTTACCTTACACCGCGACGGCGTTGAGCCAGCCGTGGCGGATCGGAAAACCCTCACCGCCGAGCAGGGTCACGGTCTCGTAGAGCGGCAGGCCGACGACGTTGGTGTAGGAGCCCACCAGCTTGACCACGAACGATCCCGCGATTCCCTGCACGGCGTAGCCGCCGGCTTTGCCGCGCCATTCGCCGGAGCCGATATAGGCCTGGATGTCGTCTTCGGAGAGCCGCTTGAAGCGCACGCGGCTTTCGATCAGGCGCTGGCGAAACGCTTCCCTCGGTGTCACCAGGCAGATCGCGGTGTAGACGCGGTGATTGCGGCCGGACAAGAGCCGCAGGCATTGCGCGGCTTCGTCAACCAGGTTGGCTTTCGGCAAAATGCGGCGGCCGACCGCGACCACGGTGTCGGCGGCGAGAATGAAGGCGCCGCGCAACTCGTCGTCGAGCTGCACCGATTTGAGCGCGGCATCGGCTTTGGCGCGGGCCAGCCGATTTGCGCAGGCGCGCGGCAGCTCGCCGCGCTTCGGCGTTTCGTCGACATCGGCCGGGCGCAGCGCGTCGGGCTCGATGCCGGCCTGGTTGAGCAGGCTGAGGCGTCGCGGCGAACCTGAGGCAAGAACGAGTTTGGGGCGGCCAAGCATGCTTGTGTGGTCGGCGGGAGAGATTCGAGAAGCCAGAAGAATGCGCGCGGAACCTATCGGAAGGCTCTCCCCGAGACAACCATGCATCATGACAAAGAATGGGCCCGGTAACTGCCAGCCGCGCTTACGGAAAAACGCCTATTGTTCCGCTAGTGGTCCGATTCTAACATTCGCTTCCCTTCTCAGCGCACACTTTTGCGAATGTTAGAATCGCAGGACCACTAGCAAATATATGTTTCTAGTGGAGTTTAGGATTTGACATTCGCTTTCCGAATTTGCGTCCTGGTGAGCAGCGAATGTCAAATCCACTCCACGAGCATCCAACCGTCACGGAGCGGGAACGCTTAGGAAAGCCCTGCCAAGCGTGTGCTGGGGGAACTGAACCGCATCAGCCGCTCGCCGCGCCGACCTTCGAGAATCGCTTGCGGATACGCAACAAAAGGCCGTCACAGACCTCGCGGTAGGCATCGAGCTTCTGTTCGCGGCTTCCGTCCGTGCCGGTGGGGTCCGGGGTCGGCCAGTATTCCACATCGGCCGCGAGCGTCCGCGTCAGCTCCAGCGCCTTGTGGTGTGCCTCCGGCGACAGGGTGATGATGAGATCGAAGTTCAGGCCTTCCCAGTCGTCCAGTTCCTCGAACGTCATCGGTCTGTGCTTGGAGATGTCCTGGCCCAGTTCGGCCATCACGGCGACCGCGAACGGATCAAGCTCGCCCTTCCTGACGCCGGCGGAGCGGACATAAAGCGCCTGCGGGAACATCTGCTGCAGCAGGCTCTCTGCCATCGGCGAGCGCACGCTGTTGAACGCGCAGGCAAACAGCACGGCTTGCGGAGCGCGCGAGAGCGGCGCTGCCATGTCAGGCTTTTTTCAATTGATGCGCGGAAGGCAGCAGTTCGGCCACCTCTTCCATTGGGAGAGGTCGGCGCGAAGCGCCGGGTGAGGGGTAACGGACTATCGAGAGACCGTACCCCCTCACCCCGACCCTCTCCCCACGGGAGAGGGAGCGCTCTTCCGTTGCCGCGACATCATCGTGACACTTCATTCCAAAGGGCGTTGGCGCTGACGCGGCCTTTCGGGTGGAGGCCATGCAGCTAGCCCTTCCAGTGCAGCACGCAAATCAGCGTGAACAGGCGGCGGGCGGTTTCGAAATCCACCCGCACCTTGCCCTTTAGCCGCTCCTGCAGCGTGCGCGACCCTTCATCGTGGATGCCGCGCCGGCCCATGTCGATCGCCTCGATCCTGTCGGGCGTCGCGGTACGGATCGCCTGATAGTAGCTGTCGCAGATCATGAAGTAGTCTTTCACGATCCGGCGGAACGGCGTCAGCGACAACAGGTGCGCGACCACGGGCGAACCATCCTCGCGGCGAATATCGAAAGCCAGGCGATTGCCGGTGATGCTGATGTTGAGCGTATAGGGCCCGCCGTCGACGCCTTCGGGCTCAAACAGGTTCTGCTCGATCAAGTCGTAGATCGCAATCGCACGCTCATGCTCGATGTCGGGACCCGAGCGGCCGATCGATTCCTCGTCGAGCGTGACCCCAACAATGCGGTTCTTTGAATCGTCTCCTGAGGGCGGTTCGGTCATGACAGGTTGAGACGTATCCCGACGGAGCGTAAATGGGCATCGAGGCCCTCGGCCTGGCCGAGCGTCATCGCCGCCGGTCCCAAAGCACGCAGCTGGTCGGGCCCGCATTTGAGGATCGAGGTCCGCTTCATGAAGTCGAGCACGCCGAGGCCTGACGAAAACCGCGCCGAGCGCGCCGTCGGCAACACGTGGTTGGAGCCCCCGACATAGTCGCCGATCGCTTCGGGCGTATGGGCTCCGAGAAACACCGCGCCTGCATTGCGTATCTTTGCCGCCAGGCCTTCCGGATCCGCCGTCATGATCTCCAGATGCTCGGCGGCGAGTGCATCCGCCAGGCGAATCGACTCATCGATCGTCTTCACCTTGATGATGCCGCCGAAATCCCGCCACGAGGCGCGCGCGATGTCTGCCCGCGGCAGGGTCGAAAGCTGGGCCTCGACCGCACGCGCGACATCGCCGGCAAGCGTGGCATCATCGGTGATCAGGATCGATTGCGCATTGGCATCGTGTTCGGCCTGCGCCAAAAGGTCGGCGGCGATCCAGCCGGCATTAGCGGATTTATCGGCGATAACCAGCACTTCGGACGGCCCCGCGATCATGTCGATGCCGACCTTGCCGAACACCAGCCGCTTGGCGGCGGCGACATAGGCATTGCCGGGGCCGACGATCTTGGCGACCGGCGCAATCGTTGCGGTGCCGTAGGCCAGCGCCGCCACGGCCTGCGCGCCGCCGACGCGGTAAATTTCCGAAACTCCGGCCAGGCGCGCCGCCGCCAGCACCAGCGGGTTGAGCTTGCCGTCCGGAGACGGCACCACCATGACGACGCGGTCCACGCCGGCGACCCTTGCCGGCACCGCATTCATCAACACCGACGACGGATAGGCTGCGGTTCCACCGGGCACGTAAAGGCCGACCGCCTCGATCGCGCTCCAGCGCCAGCCGAGCTCGACGCCGAGCGCGTCGGTAAAACGTTCGTCCTTCGGCAATTGCCGGCGGTGAAAGCTTTCGATGCGATCGCGCGCGAGCTCAAGGGCCGCGACCGTCTCGCGGTCGCAGGCCTTCACCGCCTGATCGATTTCACCCGCGCTGACGCCAAGGCGCGAGGCATCAAGCTCGAGCCGGTCGAACCGGCTGGTGGCCTCGATCAGGGCGGCGTCGCCGCGCGCTGCGACATCGTCGACAATGCGCCGGCAGGCCGCCTCGACATCGACCGCCACCTCGCGCTTCATCGCCAGGAACGCGGTGAATTTCGCCGCAAAATCGGCGCTGGAGGTATCGAGCAAAACGGGCATGACGGCTTTCCGGCGAACGTCTTTGAAAGACCTAATTAAAGGCTTCTGCTCCATGGCGCGAGGCCAAATCGCCGTCAATCCTCACGGATTTCCAGGCAGCGCGGTTGCCGCCGCCGGTGGAATGCTCCGGGTTCCTGGTGAGCTAATCGCTGATGCGCTCGATGCGGGCGCCGCAGGCGGAGAGCTTTTCCTCCAGCCGCTCAAAGCCACGGTCGAGGTGGTAAACGCGGTTGACCATGGTCTCGCCCTCGGCGGCAAGGCCCGCAATGACCAGCGACACCGAGGCGCGCAGGTCTGTTGCCATGACCGGCGCACCGCGCAACTCGCCGATGCCATGGACGGTTGCGGTTTCGCCGTCGAGCTGGATGCGCGCGCCGAACCGCGCCAGTTCCTGCACATGCATGAAGCGGTTTTCGAAAATCGTCTCGGTGATGAGAGAGGAGCCCTTGGCGCGGGTCATCAGCGCCATCAGCTGGGCCTGAAGATCGGTCGGGAAACCCGGAAACGGCGCGGTCGAAACCTTCACCGGATTGATGCCGGCGCCGTTGCGGGCGACGCGAATGCCTTCGTTGTTGGCGCTCACGACCGCGCCCGCCTCCGTCAGCACGTCAAGGGCCGCTTGCAGGAGCTCCGGCCGGGCACCGCTCAATTGAACGTCGCCGCCGGTCATCGCCACCGCCATCGCATAGGTGCCGGTTTCGATGCGATCAGGCAGCACGGTGTGCCGCGCGCCGTGCAACCTGGTCACGCCTTCGATGACGATGCGCGGCGTGCCGGCGCCTGTGACCCGCGCGCCCATCTTGTTGAGGCAATCGGCGACGTCGAGAATTTCCGGCTCGCAGGCGGCGTTGGTGATGACAGTTGTCCCTTTCGCCAGCGTCGCCGCCATCAGCGCGACATGCGTGCCCGAGACCGTCACCTTGGGGAAATCGATCTCGGCGCCTTTAAGTCCGCCGGGCGCTTTCGCAACGACATAGCCGGCATCGATCGCGATGTCGGCGCCGAGCTTTTCCAGCGCCATGATCAGGAGGTCGACCGGCCGCGTGCCGATGGCGCAGCCGCCCGGCAGCGAGACTTTCGCCTCGTGCATCCGCGCCACCAGCGGCGCGACCACCCAGAAGCTCGCGCGCATGCGCGATACCAACTCATAAGGCGCGGTCGTATCGATGATGTCAGCCGCGGAGATGTGCAGGGTCTGGCCCTGATATTGGCGATCGCCCGGCCGTTTTCCGGCCGACATGATGTCGACGCCGTGGTTGCCGAGAATGCGCTGCAACTGCGCGACGTCGGCAAGCCGCGGCACATTGTCGAGGATCAGCGTTTCGTCGGTCAAAAGACCGGCGATCATCAGGGGCAACGCGGCATTCTTGGCGCCGGAAATCTGAATGGTGCCGTTGAGCGCGTGACCACCGACAATACGAATGCGATCCATAATAATCCTTAGCCGTTCAATGCCGGGGGTATAGGGCGAATGCGTCACCCAAAGCAATTACCCAAGAGACAATCGGCTAAAGCAAATCGACCAAGCCAAAGCCCCCGGGGCCACCCCGAACCTATTCGACACAAACGGCTTCAGCTTTGCGGCGAATTGATGGGAAACGCCTGACAATCCACGCCTTCCAGGGGCGGGCTGTGGCACGCCCGCGGCAGGTTCGGACGCAGATCAGGCCGGGCGGAAGCGCCGCAACGCCGCAATGCCGGCGATGACAAAGAGCGCGAGCACGACGCCCTGGGTGACCGCGAACGGCGGTTCGCTGGGCGGCACGCTCGGCGCCAGCTCATGCAACACCCCGATCTTCAGGAAGCTCTGGATCACCAGCACGAAGACATTGAGGTAGAGCGAGGCAATCGCCGTGATCAGGTAGATCGAGCGCCACGCGCCGGAAAGCTTCCAGCCGTAGAGCGCGACGCAGGCGATCAGGAGCAGCACCAGCGAGAGAATCGCGATGATGTGCGAGGGCAAAAGCTTCTCGAACGGAAACATGAAGCCGGTGACGTTGGTGAGGACCGTGGAGACCAGAAAGAGCCCAGTCATGCCCGCCTTCAATTCCGACTTGAGCAACCCGAACAATACGACGAGGCCGGAAACGATCCCGATCAGGCTGATCACGACATGCAGTATCGTGACGGCGTGCAAGCTCAAACCCAGTGTCATGGCGATCCCCCTGTCCTGAACGGAGCGATGCTACGTCCGATCCGGTGAAATTGCCATGACAAGGAAGCGCAGCGATGACGGTGCGGCAATGATTGCGCCGTGAAAATTTGCAACGCCGTCACGGCGGCGGCGAGTTGCGCTGGCTTTACAGCGACGGTCTCCTTACAAGGATGGTCTCGCGGAATCGTTGAGATAGCCATGCAGCGCGGCAACGACCTGGGCGCCTTCGCCGATTGCGCCGCCCACGCGCTTCACCGATCCCGAACGCACGTCGCCGACGGCAAAAACACCGGGCACCGACGTCTCCAGCATCGAGGTCGGATGAGATCCGCCGTTTTGCGCGCCGGTGACAACAAAGCCGGCGCGGTCGACCGTCACGCCGCAGCCCTCGAGCCAGCCCGTCGCCGGATCGGCGCCGACGAACAGGAAAAGATTGCGGGCGGCAAAGCGCATCTCTTCCGGCGAGAGACGGCTCTTCCAGCGCACGGATTCGAGCGAAGCTTCCTTGCCACCCTCAAGTCCGATCACCTCGGCGTTGAAGATCAATTCGATATTCGCCGACGCCTCGATGCGCTCGATCAAATAGCGCGACATGCTGGCGCCAAGGCCGCCGCCGCGGATCACCATGTTCACCTTGCGGGCATGACCCGACAGGAACACCGCGGCCTGGCCGGCCGAATTGCCGCCGCCGACCAGAACGACCTCCTGCCCGGTACACAAGCGGGCCTCGATCGGCGAGGCCCAATACCAGACGCCGCGCCCCTCGAACTCCGCAAGACTCGTGATCTCGGGCCTCCGATAGCGCGCGCCGCTTGCAATCACGATCGAGCGCGCCCGCACGACTTCGCCGTTGTCGAGCGCGAGACCGAACGCGCCGTCGGCGCGCGAGCAATCGAGCGACTTCACTTCGGCGGGGATCATGACGTCCGCGCCGAATTTCTGGGCCTGGTTGAAGGCGCGTGCCATCAGCGCAAGCCCGGCAATGCCGGTCGGGAAGCCGAGATAATTCTCGATGCGCGCGCTGGCGCCAGCCTGTCCGCCGAAGGCCCGCGTGTCGCAGACGGCGACCGCCAATCCTTCCGACGCGGCGTAGACCGCGGTCGCAAGCCCCGCGGGGCCCGAGCCGACGACGGCGACGTCATAGATCTTGTCCTTTGCCACCGCGCGCACCATGCCGATGGCGCGGGCCAGTTCGGCTTCGCGCGGATTGCGCAACACCGCGCCGTCAGGCGTGACGACCAGCGGCAATTCTTCCGGCAAAGGCTGATAGCGCGCGATCACCTCGGCAGCGTCCGCGTCAACATGCGGGCAGAGCAGATGATGCGGCTGGCCGTTGCGGGTAAGGAAGCCCTGAAGGCGAATGACGCCGGCCGAGTTTCCCGCGCCGATCAGCACCGGTCCGCCGGCGCCACCCTGGATCAGACTCACACGGCGCAGGATCAACGCGCGCATGATGCGCTCGCCGAGATCGGCTTCGGCCACCATCAGCGCACGCAGCCGCTCGGGCGGAATAAGCAGCGTCTCGACGTCACCTTCGGCATGGCCGTCGACGAGCGCCGGACGCTCGGACAACTGCCCGATCTCGGCCAGGAACTGGCCCGGTCCCTGATCGATGATCGGCGTGACGCGGCCAAACCCATCGCGGTTGGTGATGGCGACGTTGCCGGACAGCACGACGAACATGCCGGGTCCTACCTTGCCGGTCAGGAACAGAGCTTCGCCATGCTTGTAATGGCGCTCTTCGCCAAAGCGGCGCATGCGGCCGATTTCCTGCGCCGTCAATGTCGGGAATGTCTGCTCGTAGCGAGGGAAGGCACTGGCGAGGCTGGCGTTGCCGTTCGTTTCTTGTCCCATGATGATTTCTTCTGACATAGCCACAACCTCATCCGGAAAACCTGACGCGAGATATTCCCTGCCGACGCAAGGCAGCCAACCGGCTATTTATCCGGGCTTTTCTCGTCGCCCTCGCGGACCTCATCAGAAGCCGGCGACGCGGACATGAAACCCGCCCGCTCGCGGGCTTGCGATTTTCGCCGCTTGAGATTTTCCCGCAAGGCCAGCTTCAGGCGATCCTGGCGCTTGTCCTTTGCGACTTGCCCGGTCGGCCGACCGCCTGCGTTGCTGTCATCGTTCATGGTCGACCTGCTTGCCTGCGTGCCCGCGCCGCCAACTTGCGTTTGGCCCGTTCTGGCGGCAATCGTCCGTATTCGCTGCTTGAACAAAGCGCTAGCCCTTAGGGCCATGCCGATATGCGCACCAAATGCGGCGATTTCAGCTGGCGGCGGACATTTCCCGCGCTTGCGCGCCCGCTGACCTTGTGGCAAGGATCGCCCGCCTTGTGGAGCCCCTTTGGGCCGATTCTTTAGATCCAGTGCCCAGTTCCGACGAGAGCTCCGATTCCGAAGTTCGTAAGCTATTGGGGCGGCCCCTGATGCGAACTTCGGAATCGAAAGAGCTCTCGAAGATATAGGTTCTAGTGCGGCCTTTGAATTTGAAGTTCCTATTATGGTACCTCGGAGAAACTGATAGGAACTTCAAATTCGCCGCACTGGCGCACGCTGCCGTAGCTCAGTGGTAGAGCACTCCATTGGTAATGACCAAGTGGGGATCGCGGAAATCGAAGAAACGCTTATAAATTAGGTACTTCCTTCAAAACGGCAACGACGCGAAATTGTCCGAAAACGCGGAACAAAGCGCGAAAAAGCGCCATCGGCCGTACAATTTCCGTACAATTTTGATGCTGTCCCCAGCCTGCTACCAAACCAGTACGAGGCGAGAATGGGCTGGCAGAAGAAATGAGGTGAACTTATTCCGATATTGGGAGTGCATTAGTTGGAGACGGCGAGCTTCTTTGATGCGCCTCTATTGCAAGGCTCGCTATCTCAGTTTAGACGATGCCGTGGTTCGCTGCCGTAGCTCAGTGGTAGAGCACTCCATTGGTAGAACTATTGCCCATCCGGTTGGAAACAATCGGAAGCGTACTGCTCAAATTCGGGGAAACCGTCCAGATTATCTGACGGCAATCCCGAGCCAAGCCCGGTTCACTTCGGGAAGGTGTAGAGGCCAGACGGGCGGCACCTAAAGGTTCTTTGGGACCTACGGTGAAGGGATGGTCCAGCACACAAACGCCTCTGGGCGGGTGCGAAAGCATCAGTGTGATGAATGGAGAGGTCGACAGTTCAATCCTGTCCGGCAGCACCAGCAATTCGTGAGCGTCTTCGGGGCCGCGCAGGCTTTCGTGCCGGATCATTCCACCTCGGCTCAGGATCGTGCTTTTTCAAGTGTTCGATCAGTAGCCCCGCCGTGCCGCTTACGAACAGGTTTGTCAAAAAATTATAGGAATAATGCACAACCTGGATCATTAGGATTTTCATTTCATCGTCGCTCAGTCGCGACAATTTCTCCCAAGGAATTTCACCGAAGGGCGAAACCACCTTCACATCCGAATAATCGCCTGATGCGGACAACGGAGTTATGCCCGCATGAAAATCCTCCAACATGGTGTTCCTGAAACACGTGAGAGCCAATAGCTTGGCCAAACGCTTGCGAACGATTTCGTTTTTCTTAAGTTCGGCCAATTGCTTCGGGGTCATGGTGATGCATCCTTGCAAGCCGACGCGGCACTACCATTGCGCGCAATCATTCGGCATACTCCTTTGGCGAGGAGAACCGCTCAAATGGACATGATAACCGAAGGATTGCTTGCAGAGTTTACAAAGGAATTTCAGATCGGAAATCTACCGGAAGATAAGCGATTTGAGCATTTTGCCGGGTTTGTCGTTCTCAAACGCCACTACTCTGAGACATTTGATCCGGGCGATATAGTCACGGGAGAAGGCGGCGATCTAACAATCGATGCGATTGGCGTAATCGTCAACGGAGTTCTCGTCAATGACACCGACGTCCTTGATGAGATTTTTGAGAGTAACCCGGACTACCTTGATGTGACGTTCGTATTCGTTCAAGCCGAGCGAAGTTCTTCCTTTGATGGCGCGAAGCTCGGAAGCTTTGGATACGGTGTCAGCGAATTTTTTAATCCAAGTACGAAGGAGCCTCGAAACGAACGAATAATAGAAGCCGTTGAAGTAATGCGGCGTATCTACAACAAGAGTAGCAAGTTCAAGAGAGGAAATCCTTCTTGCCTCCTCTATTACGTCACCACCGGCAAAGTCACGGGAGACGCCTCTCTCGGAAACCGAATAGACAAAATAAGAGGTGAGTTGACTTCGTTGGAGTACTTTAAAGAAGTTGAAGTTACGCTGATCGGCGCCTCCGACATACTGAAGCTCTACAATTTTTCGAAGAACTCTATTTCAAGAGAATTCATTTTCGGTAGCCGTCAAGACATCCCAGAAATCCCAGGTGTGAAGGAAGCTTTTGTTGGCTTCATTCCTGCTCAACAGTATCTGCCCATAATTTGTGAGAACAACGAGATCATCAGAAGCATCTTTTATGACAACGTGCGCGATTGGCAGGGATACAATGACGTAAACGAGGAAATCAGCGCAACACTTAAGTCCGAAAAGAAACGTAGGTTTGTTCTAATGAATAATGGCGTCACGATCATCGCTAGAAATATGACGCACACTGGCAGCAAGTTTGTAATCGAGGACTTTCAAGTCGTAAACGGGTGCCAGACAAGTCACGTCCTATTTGATCACCAAAGTCATCTAGACGAGAGCGTATTGGTGCCGCTTCGGCTGATCTGGACGCAGGAAGAAGATGTCATTGAGGACATCATTCACGCGACTAACAAACAAACCGAAGTAACGAGCGAGCAGTTTTTTGCACTGACCGATTTCGCCCGCCAGCTAGAAGCATTTTTTAAGACCTTTCCTGACGGAAGGAAACTCTACTACGAGCGCAGATCCCGTCAGTACGACGGCTTGTCGGTCGAAAAAACTCGCGTTGTTGTTCAAACAAATGCTGTGCGGGCCTTTGCCGGAATGTTCTTGGGTGAACCGCACAACACGGTGAGAAGTTACAAAAAACTTTCGGAGCGGGTTGGGCAGGATATTTTTATCAGGGATCACAAGCTCTACCCCTACTACACATCCTCATACGCTCTTTACATTCTCGAATTTCTCTTCCGAAACCAGAAGATCGACGCCAAGTACAAGATCGCGCGGTTTCAAATCTTGCTTGCAGTTCGA
>DATGJS010000054.1:0-9784 GCA_035295025.1 Bradyrhizobium sp. | reverse complement strand
CCTTCGGCTACATGCTGGCCTACCTGCGCGGCGCGATCTTCATCGCCGACTGGATCACTTCGATCGCCGGCAACAATCCGCACTATATCATGCTGCTGATGGTGCTGCTGTTCACCGTGATCGGCGACTTCATCGAGCCGGTGCCGACCATCATCATCTTCATGCCGCTGGTGAACGCGCTGACCGACGCCGGCAACATCAATGGCGTGCATATGGGCGTGGTGCTGATCGCAACGCTGGCCTTCGGCCTGATCACGCCGCCCTATGGGCTCGTGCTTTTGATGGCGTCGAAATTCGTCGGCGTGCCGTTCTCCAAGGCGGTGCGCGCGGCATTGCCGATCTATGTCGTGTTCCTGGTGACGATCACCTTCACGATCTATTTTCCCAAAGTAGTGTTGTGGCTGCCCAAACATGTGATCCCCGAATCAGTCGGCTGCTTCAAATCGCCGGCGGGCACGGGTTATATCTGCCCGAATTGAAGGGGAAGGAATCAAGTCGATTTCCCCTTGCGCGTGAATTTCTCGATCGCGGCGCGCGCTTCGTCCGTGTGCATGCAGGCGATGATGGCGTCGCGCTCGGCGTCTAATTGCTGTGCGAGGGGGCTTGTCGGCGCGCGCTGGATCAGCATTTTGGTCGCGGCGATCGCCGACGGCGCGTTTTGCGCCAAGCGCAGCGCGAGTTGGCGCGTCGCCGCCTTCAGCTCCGAAACCGGAACGACCGCCGTCACCAACCCCCATTCGAACGCCTGCGCCGCGGAAAAATTGTCTTCAGCGAGAAAAATCTGCAACGCGCGCTTCGCCCCGACCGCGGCCGTTACACCAATGGTGCCGCCACCGTCGGGCGAGACGCCGAGCCTGGCGTAAGCCGGCGAGAAGCGCGCGTCCTCAGTGGCGATGCAAAGGTCGGCCAAAAAGGCGAGTGAAAATCCGGCACCGGCGGCCGAGCCATGAACACTGGAGACGACGATTTTAGGCATTCGTCGCAAGGCGGCGATGAAGGCGTGATAGTGCCGCAACAATTCGCCGATGACGGGCGTGACGGTGTCGGCCGCAGTGGCCGCGCCAATCGTCTGAAGATCGCCGCCGGCGCAAAAGGCCCGGCCGGCGCCTTCGAGCACGAGCACCTTGATGTTGCTGGAGGCCTCGACCTCGGCCGCGAGCTCCTCCAGCTTTTTCGCGATCGAAAGATCGATCGCGTTGAAAACCGCCGGGCGGTTGAGCGTGATGGTGGCGATCGCGCCGTCGATCGCAAGCAGCGCCGGATCGGTTGACGGGACGGGATTATCGGCGTTCACAGCCATCGGCGGAGCCTCAACATTGAGAGAAGATGACATTTAAGCAGCAGGGGGTGAATGGTGACAATCCCTCGTGATCTGTCCAATATACCGGCAGGGCAGGCGCCGGCCGAATATCGCGCCGCGCGGCTTTGACAGCCCGCCGCTTGGTATCGTACCAGTTTCAATTCATGACACAGAAATCCGTTGTGATTGTCGGCGCCGGCCATGCCGGTTTTCAGGTCGCCGCCTCCTTGCGCCAGCATGGCTTTGGGGAGCGCATCGTTTTGCTCAACGACGAGGCGCATCTGCCCTATCAGCGGCCGCCTTTGTCGAAGGCGTATCTGAAGGGCGAGGGCCGCCCCGACAGCCTGATGTTTCGCCCCGATAAGTTCTATCACGACCAGAATATCGAACTGATCGGCGATCGCGCCATCTTCATCGACCGCGCCGCGCATCGGCTCGTCCTTGCTTCCGGCGCGTTTCTCGATTACGGCCATCTGGCGCTTGCGACTGGCGCGCGCAATCGCCTGCTCGATCTTCCCAATGCCGATCTCGCCGATGTCCGTTATTTGCGCATTCTCGACGAGAGCGAAGCGCTGCGGCAACGCATCGCTACCGCGCAACATGTCGTGGTGATCGGCGCCGGGTTCATTGGGCTTGAATTCGCGGCGACCGCGCGAGCCAAGGGCCTCGAGGTCGATGTGATCGAACTCGGCAGCCGCGTCATGGCGCGGGCGGTCACCGCTGAAGTCTCCGGCTATTTTCAGGACCGGCATAGGTCGGCGGGTATCCGCATTCATCTGGGCGTGCAGGCGGCCGCCATCGAGCGCGACGGCGCGAAGGTGGCCGGCGTCACCCTCAGCGACGGCCGGCATATCGCAGCGGATCTGATCGTGGTCGGTGTTGGCGTCTTGCCGAATGTCGAACTGGCGGCAAAAGCCGGCCTCCCGGTTGCCTCGGGCATTGTCGTCAACGAGCATTTGTTGACCGCCGATCCTGATATTTCGGCGATCGGCGATTGCGCTCTCTTTGCAAGCCCGCGCTTTGGCGACTCGCTTCGGCTTGAATCCGTACAAAACGCCACCGATCAGGCGCGCTGCGTGGCGGCGCGATTGACCGGCGATGCCAAGGCCTATGACGGCCTGCCGTGGTTTTGGAGCGACCAAGGCGACGACAAGCTTCAAATCGCGGGTCTCACCACGGGCTATGACCAGGTTGTGGTGCGTGGCGATCCGGAAGCCCGTTCGTTTTCCGCCTTCTGCTACAAGGCCGGCCGCCTCGTCGGCATCGAATCCGTCAATCGCGCCGCCGATCATGTGTTCGGCCGGAAGATTTTCGGGCTTCATCGATCGATCGAGCCGGAAAAGGCCGCCGACCTCAGCTTCGATTTGAAGGCGGCGCTGTCGTAGCTCTTGCCTGAGGGCAAGCCCGGCCATGACGCGACCTCCTACAGAGCTACCGAAAATTCTTTCCGCACCGTCTCGATGTCGGAAATATCAGGCAACCCCGCTTCATTGCCGAGCCGTTGAATCTTGTGAGCCGAGGCCGCGCGGGCGAAATCGAAATGATCCTGCCAGCTTCGATTTGCGTGAGCGAGATAGGCATAGACATAGGCGCCGTGAAACACGTCGCCGGCGCCGTTGGTATCGAGCACGCGCTCCTTCGGAACTGGAAACGCCGGCAGGTTACGCACCATTCCGATTTCGTCGTACCAGAGTAGACCGCGCTCACCCATGGTCACTCCGCCGATACGGCAACCGCGGCCCTTGAGATAGTCGAGCATCGCCTGCGGCGACAGGTTCATCTGCTCGCAGAGCCGCTCGGCGACGATGGCGACGTCGATGAATGCGAGCAGCTCGTGAGTATTTGCCCGCAAGCCGCCGCCATCGAGCGAAGTCAGAATGCCGGCCTCGCGGCAATGTTTGGCATAATGGATCGCCGCGTCCGGCTGGTGGCCATCGACATGCAAGGCGCGGCAGCCGCGCAGGTTCAGATGCGGGAAGGGGTGAATATGTTCGTCGTCGCGGCATCGCACGATTGCGCGCTTGCCGTCTTTCGGCATGATGAAGGAGAGCGAGGATGTGTTGACCTTGCGCGGATGGATCGAAATTCCATATTTCGCGCTCATGTCCTGAAACATCCGGCCCAGCCAGTCGTTGGCGACGGTGGCGATCAGGTCCGGCACGATGCCGAGCTTGGCGCAGCAAAAGGCCGCGGTTACGGCGTTGCCTCCGAAGGAGACCGCATAGGCCGAAGCGACATGCTTCTCGTCGCCGGTCGGCATCCTATCGGTGATGAAGGTCACGTCGATATAGGTTTGTCCGATGAAGAGAGCCTGCATGCGTTTCCCGTCATGGCTTGGGGGAAGGTTTGAGGCGGATCGGTATCAAGTGTATCACTGGGGACGGCCGATCCTTCCTGAAATTATTGGTAGAAACACGTTTCGATTCAGGCAACACGCGTCACCGCTTGATTGAGCCGATCCAACGGCCGTGGCTCGTCTTGGGTTCCGCTTTACGTGTCAAACAGCAGCCATATCGAGGACATAGCATCGCGATCTCGCCGCGCGATACGCGCGAGGTTTACCCGAAAATAGTCGCCCGTCATCGAAAGGGCGCAGGGAATGCCGGGCGCGCCATGCGCGTCCGCAGCCTCGTGCGTAAAAAACGAAAACACACGAGTAAGTCCACCGCAGGTCGCCGGTTCGCCCGGCATTCCCCGCGCGATGGTTTTACGGCTTACTTCGCGCTCTCCCTGGTGATCGGGCTTTCTTGCCACCATCGCTGGCAGATTCGTAACCGCCAACTTGACGCCAGCGTCGAGGCGTCAGGACCACGCGACTTCGCCGTCCGCTTCATGCGCCATTCGTCAAAGGCACTAAAGCGTCCACCGCATCCCGCCTCACGTTTGTGACGATCGCGAAACGCCCCTCGAGAAGAGGCGGGACGGAAATCGAGATATTCCTGTTTCTACCCGGGCGTCAAGGAATATTTCGGAAAATCAGAAATATTGCATCCCTGCCGGCAAGCGGAAATGATAAGGAACGTGCCTGTGGGTTGCGCGCGACGTCCATCGACCGTTGCCGGTTAAGTCCTTAAAATAGAAGCCGATGGACCTTTTTCTTGCAGCAGGAATAGACGTAGGAGATGGGGGCCGCGGCGGGCGAGCGGGCCGCGCCGCCGTTCCCCGCACGCTCCGGGTGCCTCTGCTCAATTATAAAGTCGTCGCCAAGGCGCTGCAATCATTCAACTTCCATTTAACGGCGGCGCAAAAAGCGGCGGCCGCCAGCTACGCCAAGACAGCAAGCACGGAAAGGTTCGCCAAACAGAAGGAGACGGCCGTTCGCCAACTCTTCTTTGAAAAAGTGCTGGGCGAAATTCTCGGCTACAAGCAAATCGGCTCAGAAAAGAGCTTCACGCTTGCATTCGAATATCCCATTCGTCATGGGTCCGTTGACGTGGCCCTGGGCAAGTTTGGGCAAGCTGGTGCCCGCGACGAGATCATCGCGCCATTCGAATTCAAAGGGCCCAGTACCGGCGATCTCGATGCCATCATGCCCGGACGAGGCCGCAGCCCGGTTCAACAGGCCTGGGATTATGCGATCGACGCACCGGGTTCGAAATGGGTTTTGGTTTCGAATTGTCTGGAAATCAGGCTCTACGCTTTCGGCCGCGGCCGCGACGCCTTCGAATTATTCGACATGCGCAGGCTCGACGATGAAAGGGAGCTTGAGCGTTTGCTTCTCCTGCTCTCGGCGGAGCAATTATTAGGTGGCGGCACTGAAACGCTGCTGCGACAAACGGACAGCGCATATAAGGATATCACGGGCAAGCTCTATCAGGATTACAAAAAGCTGCGGGAAAAGTTGATTGGGTTTCTGACTGGAGAAATATCTGGTCCGAAGCTTCCCATGCTCAAGGCGATCGAGGTCGCGCAGAAAATCCTGGACCGTATTCTGTTTATCGCCTTCGCGGAACGCACGGACCTGCTTCCGGACAAGCTTCTTGAACGGGCCAAGAGCGAACGTAACGCCTTCCTGCCGCAACCGCTGTGGCAAAATTTTCAGGCGCTGTTCCAGGCGATCGATAAGGGCAACGACCATCTGTATATCTGGGAATATAATGGTGGCCTGTTTGCGATCGATCCAATCGCGGACGCGCTGACGATTCCGGACCCGCTTGCGAGCGATCTCGCAGATCTCGGGCAATGGGATTATCGCAGCGACGTTCCCGTGACGGTGCTCGGCCATATCTTCGAGCAGTCGATCACCGACATCGAGCGATTACGGGCGCAAGCGCGTGGCGAAGAGCCGCCTAAAATCTCCAAGAGCAAGCGCCAGGGTGTGGTCTATACCCCCGAGATCATCACGCGCTTTCTCGTCGAGCGGACCATCGATCTCAGCCTGGAAGAACGTTTTGCGGCGCTGCTGGTAAAGCACGGCAAGCCGGTTACCTTGCGCTCCAGCCGCGAGACGATTTTCGCGGATGACGAAAAAGCCGCGCAAATTGGTTTCTGGAAGGATTATATCGCCGCTTTGCGCGCTTTCACAATTGTCGATCCGGCCTGCGGCTCCGGCGCGTTTCTTGTCGCCGCGTTCGAACTTCTGGCGCGGGAATATCGCGGCGTCCTCGAATTGTTGGCGGCATTGGGGGAGGCTGTCGATTTCGATCCGTTCGACGAAATCGTGACGAAAAATCTCTACGGCGTCGATATCAACGCCGAATCCGTCGAGATCACGCGTTTGGCGCTGTGGCTGAAGACGGCGCGCAACCGGCACCGGCTGCAAAATCTCGAAGCCACCATTAAGGTCGGCGACAGTCTGATAAGCGATAAGAAATGGACCGATCGGCCGTTCGACTGGCGAACGGCATTTCCCGAGGCCTTTTCAAAAGGCGGGTTCGATGTGGTGATCGGCAATCCGCCTTACGTGCGGATGGAGTTCATCAAGAAATTCAAACCTCATCTTGAGAAAAATTATGTTGTCGCCGATGATCGTACCGATCTCTATGCGTATTTTTTCGAACAAGGCGTTCGTCTTCTAAAGGAAGGTGGGCGTCTCGGTTTCATTTCGTCATCGACCTTCTTTCGCACCGGCTCCGGTGAAAGATTACGGACCTTTCTCAGTGAGGAAATTTCGATCGAGGCGATCATCGATTTCGGTGACCTCCAGATTTTCGAAGGTGTCACCACCTATCCCGCGATCCTGACGCTGCGTAAGAACAAAGACGAGGGCGGCACGATATCATTCGCAAAAATTGACGATCTGTTGCCTGACGACCTTGGCGCGGTTTTTATCGATAAGTCGCGGACCATGCCGCGTGCGCGGCTCGGCGCCGGCTCGTGGCAACTCGAAGACGATGCTCTTGCAAGGCTGCGCGACAAGATCATCAAAGGAAAGAAAACGCTTGGTGAAGTCTATGGCGCCCCGCTTTACGGTATTAAGACGGGCCTGAACGAAGCCTTTATCATCGATACGCCGACGCGCGATCGGCTGGTGAAGCAGGATAAGAAATCAGCCGAATTGCTTAAGCCCTTTCTGAAGGGGGAAGACATCAAGCGATGGCGGGTCGAATCGGAGGGGTTGTTTCTCATCAACACGCCGAAGGGAAAAGTCGATATCGACAAATATCCCGCGATCCGAGATTGGCTATTGCCGTTCAAGGCTGATTTAGAAAGGCGGGCGACAAAGCAGGAGTGGTGGGAGCTGCAACAGGCGCAGTTGGCGTACCAGCCACAATTCGCAACCGAGAAAATCCTTTACGGACATTTCGCGGACGATCGAATCTTTACCTTCGATAAGGAGGGATTCTTCTCAAACGACAAGTCCTATTTCATTCCTCATGCAACCTTTGATCTGCTTACCCTCCTCAATTCCAAGGTAGGTTGGTCGTTTATTAAAAGTGTTTCTCCGGCCGTTCGAGGCGGTTTTCAAGAGCTTCGCGTCCAATATGTCGAGAAGCTTCCGATTCCGAAGATTAACAGCGCCAGTCGGATCAAACTGGCTAAACTAGCTCAAACGTGCACTGAAGCCGCGAGGTTACGGAGGGATGTGCAATCTGGATTCTGCCATCGCATTATCGAAGACCTCGCGCCGCCAGAACGTCAGAAACTCACGGGCAAGCTTGAACATTTCTGGGAGTTCGATTTTTCTACATTCCGTTCGGAAGCGGTGAGGGCCTTCAAGACCGAAATCCCCGTCAAGGATCGCGACGGTTGGGAAAAATATCTTAAGGAAAAATCCGCCGAAATCATCAAGCTCACATCGCAGATCGAGGCCGCCGAACGTGAGATCGATGCCATCGTCTATCAATTGTTTGATCTGACACCGGACGAGATCAAGCTTCTCGAAGACTCGCTTGGTGGCGGAGATTGATAGCGGAGAGGGACGGCCATGACCGTGCCCTCCCACTATTCTCGTTCCAGGCGGACGACGTTACCGTCAGTAATGCCCCCAATAAGGCGGGCCTAAATTACGATCGATGGTGCCGGGATAATCGCCATCGCCATAGGGTCCACTCCAACCTGAATGATAGGTCGGACGTGCGATGCCGAAATTGAAATGATCGAAATCCTGGGCGCGCAGGTAATGCGCGGCGCGGCCATGGCGAGAGCCGCCGGGCAATTCGTCATTCCTAACGCTGGCGGCCATCGCCGGCCCCACGATCGCAAGTGATAGGGCGGCTGCGGCGATCAATCTGAAGGTCGTCATGATGGTCCTCTCCTTTACGGATGGTCTCCGGCGAACTTGCCACATACGAGTGCGAGGCGCCGCCATCGTTCCTGTAACCAATGCTTGAATTCCCCATTTGCTCCGGCCGGAACTTTCTAAAATTCCTTTCATGTTCGGACCGGAAGGCTGAGGGAAATCCGCATGGGTCTCCTTGAGAGAAGGAACCTGCTTACGGATAGGTGGCAGTCATCGTGGGGGCACGAATGCGACGATGCGATCCGGTTTTATGATTCTAGATCGCGTCGCCGCCGCTTACGATGATCGCTCGCGTCTGATCGTCTATAAGAGGGGAAGCGGTTGACCTATTTTCGGTCCGCCGCTTCGCCGCCAATCATCGCCGTGCCTTTTCCGTTACATCCGTTGGCGCCGTAGCGGATGAATTTTTGCACGCGCTTTCCGGTGTCCACCTCGCCGGTATACATATTCCCCTGGCTGTCGAGGCTCACCTGATGCAGCCAGTGGAAATCGCCGGCCATCCGCCCGCCATGTCCAAGCCGGCCGAGTTGCTCCAGATGGTCGCGGCTTAGGATGTAGACCGTCTGGTTGGTGTTGTCGCCGACATAAAGACAGCTCTGCGATTTGTCGGGTGAGAAATTCATCGACACGGCGGTGCCGGGCATCACCGGCTGGGTATAGGTTTTCGCGCTGATGAACCGCTCGGTCACGTAGCCGCATTTGCCGGCTTCGCCGCTCGGATTGCTGCATGGCTTGCCGAGCGAGGCATCCTTGCCGTCGAACACTTGAATGCGGTCATTGCCGCGATCGCAAACGTAAATCTTGCCGTCATCGGCGATCTTCACGCAATGAACCGGATTGCGGAAGAAGGCGGGCTTGGTCTCGCCTTTGACGGAAGCCTGCGGCCAGGTGCCGGCGGCCGCCGCCGCCGTATCGTCGATCGGGTTATTTCCGTAAGCGCCGAAATGGCCGATATATTTGCCGGTGTCGGCGTCGACGATCAGGACGCGCCGGTTGGCGTAACCGTCGGCGACATAGAGGCGGTTGGTCTTGGGATCGTACACCATGTCCGCGGGGCGATAGAGCATTGGCGTGCCGTTGATGCCGCCATCCCTGCTGTTGCTGTCGGGCGCGCTCGGCGTGCCGCCGATCCGCATTTTGAAATTGCCGTTCATGTCGAACTTCAAAAGAAAGCCGTCGCCGCCATTTTTATTGGTGGTCCAGGGAATTTCCTTTTCGTCCGCTTTGGGGGCGGGAGAGTTGCCGGCGATCCAGACATTGTCCTTTTGATCGACATAGATGCCGTGCTCGACATTCGGCCAGATGCAGCCGTCTTCGGCCTTGCATTTGCCGCCGACAAATCCGGGATCGGCTGGGCCGCCCCACGAGCGCAGTAATTTGCCGCCGGCGTCGAATTCCAACACCGAAGGCGCCGCGCGGCAGCAATCGGCGCCAAAGCCGTTCGCGCGCACAAAGCCGAGCCCGTTGATCGGTTGACCCTTGGCGTCCTTGGCGCCCGCTATCGCGCCCTCAAGGCCGACTTCGTCGTCGTTGAGCGTGCGCGGCCGTTGATAGACCCAGATGTGGTCGTGATGGTCGACATAGAGCCCGCCGATTTGTCCGAGCAGCCAGCTATGCGGCAGCGGTTGCGGCCAGCTCGGATCGACCACGAATTCCGGCGTCTTTCCGGCGTTCGATCGGTCGTAGACGCCGGTCTGCTTTTGCAAGGCGTCGATGAGGGCGGTGTCCTTGAGGGGAGTTGCGTCGTCGGCCAGCACAGGCGCGGCCAGAATGCTCAAAAACAGGCTGGCGGACAGCGAGAG
>DATGJS010000053.1:0-16410 GCA_035295025.1 Bradyrhizobium sp. | reverse complement strand
GCGGGGGCGAAACAGGATCGACGAGGGCGTAAAGGACGTGTTTTTTCTCGGTATGGTTCCGCCGATATCGGGCCATGCAATAGTTGCAAACGACAACTATGCTCCGGTTGCTCAGGCTGCGTAACGCAGTTTGAAAGACCACTTTAAAGCCCTAGCGGGTTAAGCTCCGCTAGGCGGGGTTCGGAGGCACCTGGCAACAGAAGCCTCCACTTAATCTTCCTGCTTCACTTAAATCTTCCTACTTCTTTCTCCTTGTTCATTGCCATTTGGCCTGAAAATCATGGGAAGCCAGATCGCCCGAACGACCGCGTTCGTGTGAAGCGGTTTTCAGGAAGCATGCCCTCGGGCTTGACCCCGAGGGAGCATGCTCGCGGGAAATTGCTCCAGACCTGCTGACCTCCATCCTCAAGCGGGGTACCATCGGAAAGACCCGAGTCGGACGCGGCGAGGCCAGCGGCTTTCACGGGCGCGTGATTACCAAACGATGCGACAGGACCGACCATGGCGACCGATCATATCCGATACGACGTACTGGCCCGCGATGCGTTACGCGGCGTGCTGCGTCGCGTGATGACCGACGCCGCCGAGCACGGCCTGCCCGGCGACCATCATTTCTTCATTACGTTCCTGTCCACCGCCGAGGGCGTGAAATTGTCGCCACGGCTGATTGCGCAATATCCGGAGGAGATGACGATCATCCTCCAGCACCAATTTTGGGATCTGGTGGTGACGGAAGATCGCTTCGAAGTCGGCCTGTCGTTTGGCGGGATTCCCGAACGGCTTGTCGTTCCCTTCAACGCCATCAAGAGCTTCTTCGATCCGTCGGTGCAATTCGGCCTGCAGTTCGAAACCTCCGATGCGGTGGCGGCTTCCTCGCCGGCCGAAACGCCGGCCGCCCGAGATCCGGCCCTGCCAGTCCCGGTGGGCACCAAAAACCCAACCAAAAGCGACTCCAAGGACGAGGCGGCGGCCAAATCCGTCGATGGCGCCGAAATCGTGCGGCTGGATCGCTTCCGTAAAAAATAATTCACACGCGATGATTTGAGGATTAGCCGACGCCGCCTGGCCCTATGCGCGGCGCATCATCGTGCCTATCTGTTGCCGATGGCCCGATCGTCCCCCTCCCCCGCGCCAAAACGGACCCGCATCGAAACCGACAGCTTCGGTCCTATCGAAGTTGCCGCCGACCGCTATTGGGGCGCGCAGACCGAAAGGTCCCGGCAAAATTTCCGGATCGGTCACGACCGAATGCCGCTTGCCGTCATTCACGCGCTCGGCACGGTCAAGCTTGCCGCGGCCGAGATCAATCGCGAGCTTCATTTGATCGATCGGCGCCGCGAGCGCGCCATCGTCCGCGCCGCGCGCGAGGTGATCGAGGGCCGGTTCGACGACCATTTTCCTTTGGTGGTGTGGCAGACCGGCTCCGGCACCCAAACCAACATGAACCTCAATGAAGTGATCGCCAATCGCGCCAATGAACTGCTCGGCGGCAAGCTTGGGGCCAAGGTACCTGTCCACCCCAATGATCACGTCAATATGAGCCAATCGTCCAACGATGCGTTTCCGACCGCGATGCATATCGCGGCCGCAACCGCGATCACGCACGATCTCGTTCCCGCGCTCAAACAGCTTCACCGCGCGCTGAAAGCCAAGGAGAAAGCCTTTGCCGCCATCGTCAAAATCGGCCGCACCCACACCCAGGATGCGACGCCGCTGACATTGGGGCAGGAATTTTCCGGCTACGCCACCCAGATCGAGCTCGCGCTGACGCGGCTGCACATGGCGCTGAAAGGCCTTTATCCTTTGGCGCAAGGCGGCACGGCGGTCGGCACCGGCCTCAATTCGAACCCGAAATTCGCGCGCCTGTTCGCACGGCGCGTCGCTAAAATCACCAAGCTGCCGTTCACAAGCGCCGCCAACAAATTCGAGGCGCTGGCCTCGAACGACGCCTATGTTTTCGCCCATGGCGCCCTCAACGCGGCCGCCGCCGGCCTGTTCAAAATCGCCAACGACATCCGCCTGCTCGGCTCGGGGCCGCGCTCGGGCCTTGGCGAACTGATCCTGCCGGAGAACGAGCCGGGCTCCTCGATCATGCCCGGCAAAGTCAACCCGACGCAATGCGAGGCCGTGACCATGGTGTGCTGCCAGGTGTTCGGCAATCAGGCGGCGATCACAGTCGCCGGCAGCCAGGGTCATTTCGAACTCAACGTGTACAAGCCGGTCTTGGCCCATTGTATGATGAATTCCATCCAACTGATGTCGGATGTGGTCCGCTCCTTCACGGAGCATTGCATTGAAGGAATACAAGCCGACAAAAAACGCATCCAGGAACTGATGGAGCGTTCGCTGATGCTGGTCACCGCCCTGGCGCCAAAGATTGGCTACGACAATGCGGCAAAAGTGGCCAAAGCGGCGCATGCCCGCGGCACGACGCTGAAAGAAGAGGCGGTACGGCTGAGCTTTGTTTCGCCTGACGAATTCGACCGGCTCGTGAAGCCCGAGAGGATGACGCGCCCCAGTTCACAATCTGGGCATTAAGTCCATAAGGGGCGTGAACTTTTTGACCGATAACACGTTATCTATCACTATCGTCTAAAGAATTATGCTCGACCGGCTATCGCCGCAACGGCTGCCCGTGGTACAGCAAAATATTTCGAGGACGAAAGCACCATATTTAATGCGATCAAACTGCATCATGGGGAATTTCATAGATGAGGATCGAGTTCGCTAACGCGGATCTGCCGCCTTTGGCCGCGGATGATTTGACCTGCGCCCATTCATGTTCACGGCCTGCCGATATCGTTACGGCGGAGTCCGAATGGCCCGCCGCCCACCGGCGCCCGGTATGATGGGGGCCGAGATGGGAGAGTTGATCAACCTGAAACAATTCAAAAAGCGCGTAAGCCGCGCAGGATCGGAAAAGGAGGCGGCTTCCAATCGTGTTCGATTTGGCCGCACCCGCGCCGAACGCGCGCGTGACGAATTGCGCGCGCGCCGCGAGGGCGATCTGCTCGATCAGCATCGCATCGACAGCGAGGACGCATCATGAAATCGCCCGTCGTGAAGCGATCGATCGTGGTTGCCGGCCACAAGACCAGCGTCAGTCTCGAAGAAGCCTTCTGGAACGGCATGAAGGAAATTTCGGGCTTGCGGAATGTCACGCTGTCGGAGCTCGTCGGTGAAATCGACAGCACCCGCCAGCAGGGCAATCTGTCCTCGGCCATCCGCCTTTTCGTGCTGGATTATTTCCGCTCGCGCGCCGGCGGGATTCATACAGCGGCGGAATCGAGCCCGCAAATCGAAGGCGCCAGAGCATAATCCGGACAAACGCTAAAGGCGTTTGCGCATCCGATCATGCTCCACGAGAAAATAAGCGCGGTGATGTTTGATTCAAATCTCACCGCGCTTAAGCCTGCTTGATGGCCGACCGCCGTGGCGGGGTCGCGGCCGGCGCCTTCTTTTTTCCATTGAAAGAAAGAGGCATCGCGTCGATCTATTCGAGACCCGGCTTTTCCTGGTCGCGAATATTGGCCGCGAACACTTCGCCGGTCGAAACCAGCTTGAGCTCCCGCAGCAGGCCGCTCTTCTTGTCGGCCTCCCGCAGCGGATGGAACACCACCTCGACCTCATCGCCCGGCTTCACGATATCGCGCCGCCATCCGCCGACCCGCGTCAGATTTCCCGGGCTCGTCGTTTCCATCAGCCATTCGCCGGGCGCCTCGTTGGGTGTCAGTGACCCGGTGAGGGTCAAGGTCACATGAGGGTTGACCCAGCGCAGTTCCACGACCTTGCCTCTGAGCCTTTCGGTCTTGGAAAAATCGAACATCGAGGCGGAATGATGCGCGGCACTTTGCGAAATCCCTAAGACCGCAACCGCGAAAACGGCAAACGCGCCGATCGACTTGATGAAATGTCGCATGATGATCTCCAGTTTGTTTTTTACCGATTATTTCGCCGGGACGGCCGTGGTGTGACCCCACTCGGATTTTTGGACGGGAACGAAGATATGGTCGCCATCGGGACTGACGCGCTCGACCAGATCGCCGGCGGTGCATACGCCCTCGACGATGTCGAACTTGCGCGCCCGCTGGCGGAAGAAGATACGCGTGGTCTTCCAAGGTTTGGTTAAAATGTGCGGCGCGATGATTTCGAGATCGTCATACAGGATATCCTTGTCGGCCAGATGAATCCGCTCGATCACATGCATGTCGCCATTATTGGGTAGCCCCGCCGCCTCGCTCACCGCCAGCGGCGCTTGGGGAATGATATCCACGGTATCGACGACCAGCGTGTCGCCCTCCCAATGGCCGATCGAATGGCCGTGGAAGGTGGGGTCGGAATTTTCGGGATGGCCGCGGCCGTCGGTATAGATGCGGCGGATGCGGTTGCCGTCGGATTCGCCGAGCATGGTCACGCGGCCCGGCGTGAACAGGATTTCCATCGCATTGTGGGTGACGAGCATCCAGGACGGCAGCGCTTCGGGCAGACAATTGGCGAAAATCAGCGTCGGACGGCCGGCTTTCTCTTCGGCGAACATATGCTCGATCTTTTTGGCCGCGGCATCGTTCCACGGCGGCGGATTGGTTTTAACCTGGGCATCCTGATCGGTGATCTTGGGATTCCAGACGCCGCTCCAATCCGGCAATTTGGCGATATCCGCCCAATCCTGCGCGGTCGGCGGCGGATTGATGACACTCGGCGCTTTCTTGGGAGCTTGCGCATCCGCGATCGACGGCGACAGCAGCAGCAAGGCAAGAACGGAAACGATAGCGGTTGAAGCCGATTTCACGCGCATTTCTCCGAAAACAAAGGGGGCACTAGCGAGTCATTCCAAGGTAACCAGAACTTGCTTCATTGTGAAGTGAGGGCATGGCGAGGTCAGTGCATCGTGAATCCGGTCCCACGGCCGAGCGAGACGATGGCAACCCACGCCACCAGGGAAATGACGGCCGCCGCCTTGGCGGCCGTCGGCGTGGTTGCGCCCGGCGCGTCCCAACGCTCGATATCGCGCTCGCCGAACAAATGAAACACGCTCATGTTCAGACCGGCCAGCACCAGCATGACGAGCTTGACCTGAAACAAACGGTTATGGGCGTAATGCACGGCGTCGGAGGAAAACATCAGTGATCCCGTGACCGCGGCCACCGCAAACGCACCCCAGGTATAGGGAATGATGTCGCGCGTCAGGCGGCGGGCGCTGATGTCGAGCGAAGCCACGCCCAATAGCCGCAAATCGACGATCGAGATCGTTCCGACCACGAGCACAACCGCCAAAACGTGAACGGACTCGATCCATGGAAACAGGATGTCGTTCTCGGCAATCGTGCTGGCGATGCGACTGTCCTGCAACCACTCCAGAGCGCGATCAATCTCCACCGAAAAAATCCCTTTGATGTGACATGTACATCAGGCGAAATAGGCGATCCAGCGTCCCGCGAAGATGATCGAGGACCATAACAGGATCGAGACGACGGCAAGCGCCGCGGCGGCCGCGCGAGGCCCAGTGACCTCGCCGAAAGCGGCGTTGCGGCGGCGGAGAACTTGAAGCAAATAAGTGACGATCAGCGCGGCGAGCAACAACAGCATTTTGAGCTGAAAGGCCGGGTTCTTCAAAGAACGCGCCGGCTCGGCGATGATCATGACCGCGCCGGTGGCAAGCAGCACGAGCAGCGGCCACCAGATCAAGGGCATAAACCGCGCGGTGACGGCCCGCAGCGGCCGGTTCGGCCAGAACACGCCGATCAGGCGCAGATCGATCATCAGCGCCGAACTCGCAACCACCGCGATGGCGAGAATGTGAATCGTCTGCACGGTCGGCACGACCCAGCCGACGATCTGGATCGACTGACTGAGCGCCGTCTCGTCAATCCATTGGCATATTTGATTGAGCGTCATGTCGAAAGGCGGGTACCAAGGGGATATTTCCCCCGCGGGGTTTGAGAACGGGCCGCACCGTAGCCGCGGGACGAAAGCGGGGAAAGACCCGTTTTGCACATGGACGCATGCATCGCCCGTTTTCGAGTCCTAAAACGTGGATGGCGGTGGAGCGAATTTGCCGCTTGTGGTGCAGGAACTTCAAATAGGCGGCACTAGCGCCAGCGGCGGTTTGGGACGGGCTCGCGCCACACCCGGCGCCGGACGCACCTCGATCGGTGGCGGCAAGGGCGGCACCTGCTGGCCCGCGATCGGCGCAGCCGCCGAACCATTCGAAGCGGCGGCGGAGAGCGGGGCGGTCGCGGGAGGCGTATTCGGCACGGGCGGTACCACGGAGGATCGCACCGAGCCGATCTTCGGCTTCGGCGCCAGCAAACCTGACGGCGATGGCCGGCTCGGCGGGGGAATCGAGGTCGGGGTTACCTCGCCGCGCTCGATCGAATCCAACCGGCGCGTTTCGCGATCGATCGCCCTCACCGCCAGCCAGGACGACAGCGCCGCCACATCGACCGTATGATGGAGCGAATCCGGCGGCCCGGCGGCAAAGATCTGGATTTCCGGAGCACTCGTCAGGCCTGCGCCCATCATGGTCAGCGTGGCGCGAATATCGGCCTGATCGGCCGAAATATCATAGCCGCCGGAGACGATAGCGCGCGCGCCATCGGCATCGAGCGCGGTGGCGCCGACGCGAAACCGTCCATCGCGAATCGTGAACGGAATCTGCGCGGAAGCGATCAAAAGCGCGCCACCCGCCAAGGCCGGCTCGACCAGTTTGCGCAGTCTTGCATCGTCGATCGCCGGATCGGCGTCGCCGGCACGGATCGCCACATCGAAGGCACGGGGATCAAGACCCGCGATGCGGGCAGCCTCCAGCGTCACGGTTCCATTGCCTGAGAGCGCGCCGCTCAGAGCGGAAGCGCTGCGGCCCTGGCTCGTCAGCGTCATCTGCAACGAGGTGCGTCCGGCCGGCATGGCGAGCGCGCGATAGGACAAGGCGCTGCCGTCGATTGCGGCCAAGGCGAGGCGCGCATTGAGCACGAGGCCGCCCGCGGTGGAGCGGGCTTCGATCGAACAGCTCGCCTCGCCGCCGCCAAGGCCGCCTTTGATCGCCTCGATGGTGAGCGATTGGCCGTCGCTTCTCACCGTACCCGACAACGGCCGCAATTCGGCGCCGCCCGGCAGCACGCCGCGCAGCGTCTGAAACGCGATCTGTCCGCGCCAGCCTTTCACGAGTCCGGAAGCCAGCGGCTCGGCCGCATCGCGCCCTTGCGCACCGATCGCAAGACCGAAGGCCGGCGCCAGCTCCAACGCGTCCAGGCCGATCTCGCCTTCAACCTTGCGTTCGTCGTCGAGCGTCATCGCCACGCGGCCGCGCAGCCGCGATCCCGCCATTGAGCCATCGATATCGTCGAAGATCAATTTTCCGCTCGCCAGCGACACGCGCGAGGACAGGCTCACCTCTCGCGCGAGCTTATCGGACGGCTTGAGATCGAATAGCGGGGCGAGATTGACGCCATGCGCCTTCAAGGCGAAATTGGCCTTGATGGCTTTGACATCCGTTGGCTTCGGCTCCAGCGTGAACAAATCGGCGGTGCCTTGGGCCTGTGCGTCAAAGCCAATGCCGCTAAGATCGAGCTTGAACCGCAAGGGCGCGCCCCACACGCCCGTCACGATCGCCTGAAGCTGGCCCGGCCCCTCGGGGGCCGCGACCGCGCCGTTAAGCCCCAGCAAGGCAAGCAGAGCCGCGCTTTGCTCCGAGGCCAGTTTCGTCTCGACCGCGATTTCACTTCGGCTCAGCCTGTCGGCGTCGATATCGCGCAGGTTCGCGGCCTCGGGCTTGGCCACGATCGTAACCGCGCCCTTGAACCGCGGCGCATCGAGATCGATGGTCGCTTGCGTATTGACCCGGTCGCCACGGCCGGCCTCTTTGTCCATGGCGAGCGCGAGCTTCAACCGCGCCGGACCCGGACCGATTTTCATCACATCGAGCCGCGCGGCCAGCGAAGGCCAAAGCGAAGCAACCGATCCGGCGATCTGCGATAGCGACGGCGCGCTGGAATCGAGCGACAGCTTTCCGGTCATATTGGCCCGGTCGAACGCCCCTCCGCCTTGCAAGGTGACGCCGCCCGCCTCGCCGATCTTCAAGCTATCAAGCGCAATCGTCTTCGGGTCATAGCGGAGTTTGGCCGCGAAGGGATGCAAATCCTCGCCCGCCGAGATCGCATGGTTGAGATCGAGCGATAGTTGCGCCCGCTCCGGCCAATCGCCTTGCGAAGCGAGCAACGCCCGCACAAAGGCGGTCGCGGAATCCAGATCGAGCCGCTCGGCTCTCACGGTCGCATCAAGCGCGGCTCCTTGAGCGGCATCATGCGTCAACGCGATCCGCCCCTCGACCATGCCGCCGTCGATCTCGGATTTGACATTCTCGATCGCAACGCGACCCGCGGCGACATTGACCTCACCGCTCAAACGGAACGGGCTTTGGCTGCGATAGGCGAGTTCGCTGCGCCCTTGCAGCCACATGACCAGCGTATCGGGATCGGATGAATCGATCGTGAGCGCGCCCTTGAAACGGCCGGAAGCGCCCTCGGGCACGTTGCCGTTCAGCGAAAGATGGGTCGTGCCGGGCGCGCGAACGTCGAGACGGTCGATCGCCCATGATTTGGTGTTGCCGCGCAATTCCGCGGTAAAATTCTGCAGGCTGCGCCCCCCGAGCACGATCTGCTCGGCCGCCAATTCGAGTTGGGCGGGGATCGGCCATTCCGGAACAGCCGTCATTAACGCGCGCAGCACCGGCAGCACACGCGCGGGCTCAGCGGTAGCGGCGTCCCTGACGCCGTCTTGTCTTGTAGCGTCTTGTCTTGCGCCGTTTTCCTTGACGAGAGATTCCCGGGCCGCAAACCGGTCGGCATCCAATTGCCGCGCCGACAACGTCGCGTGCAGCAGCGGCTCGGCGCCGAAACGCATATCGCCGCTGCCGGCAAGCTTGAGCGCGGAATCCTCAGCCCCGTAACTGACCTCGATCTGATCGAGCTTGGCGGCGACATGGTCGGTCTTGACCTTGACCGAAATCCGCCACGGCGTGATGGCGGGCTCGGCGTCTTTCGGCTTTACGGCCATAGCGGCAAGCGTGAGCGCGCCCTCGAAGCGGGGACTGCGCGCCTCGAAGCTCAATAGGCCGTCAAGCTCGGCGGACAAGGGCCGGCCCGCGGAATCGACGTTGAGATGGACGCGGGTGCCGTTGCCGTCGGCGCTTTGCCCGGACGAAATTCGGAACGGATATTGCTGGCCCGACACCACGGCATGGCCCTTGCCCCGCAGCGATCCCGCAAGCGAACGTACATCGCCGGAAAAAGCGATATCGTCGAGTTCGACGGTGCCGCGGCTCGACGCATCATGAAGCGCGATCCGCCCCGTAAGATTGAGCCGATCGATCGCAAGCGAACCGAGATTGAATTTTCCGCCTCCACCCGGCCAATCGATCCGCCCCTTTGGATCGAGCCCGAGATCGAGCGCCATCCCGCCGATCGTAAGTTCGGTGGCGCGCCACTCACCGCGCATCAACGAGCCCAGGCTGAACTCGACGTCGAGCCGATCGGCGCGCACCTTGCCGAGATCGTTGGCGCCGCCGACCACCAGCGATCGCAGCCGCAGCGAGGGCGACGGCAACAGGCGCGCTTCAAACTCGCCCGCGACCCGCACCTCGGCGCCGATCACCCGACCGGCTTCGGCCTCGAATTGCGGCCGAAACTGATTCCAGTCGATGAAATACGGCCCGACCAACGCGGCGACCAGCACAACGATGAAGGCTATCGCCAATCCGAGCAGCGTGGTCTGCACGGTGTCTCTCCTTGAAGGCGCCAAGTCCAAATCAAGCCAGATATCAAGGTAGATATTAAGACATATCAGGGCACATTAAGGCACATATAAAGTCAATCATGGCAAAGTCACATCCGCGCGGTCCGGCCCGCGACACTGCGGATCTTGCGGGGTGAGGCAAGCCAGATCGCAAACGCGGATAACGCGCTCATGGCGATCCCAATCGCAAAAGCCACGACATAGTTCCCGGTGAGATCATGCAGCAAGCCGGTGACCCATGGGCCCGCCGCGCCGCCGGCGAGCGCGGCGACCATGATGGTTCCGAAAATGCTGCCGTAATGTTTGCCTTGAAATATTTCGACCACGACCGCGCCCATGATCGAGGTCAGCCCATAACCGAGCGCACCTTGCGCGAACACCATGACATAAACCAGCGCGAGCGCCGGCTCCCGCGCCAACGCGATCAGCGCCGCAAAGCAAATCGCAAAGCCGGCGCAACCGATGCTCCAGACCCATTCACGCCCGATCCGGTCCGACAGGTGACCGAGCATGATCTGGCCGGGAATGCCGAGCAGGCTGACCGCGCCGAGCGCCCAAACGGCGACCGCCGGGCGAAAGCCGATATCGAGGAGATATTTGGTCTGGTGCACCTGCACCGCATACCAGACATAAAGCCCGCCGAAATAGCCGACCGCCAACCACCAGAAGCGCGCGGTTGCAAGCGCGCGGGCCAAGGTCCAGTCGATATTGGCCCACGCGGCATCGACAATATTGGAGACCGGTTTTGGCGACGAGGCCGAAGGCGCGGCCTCGCCGTCGGGACGAAGGCCGATATCCTCGGGGCGCTTGCGCAACAGCAAATTGATCGGCGCCAGCACGATCAGAACCACAAGCCCCATGGCGGTGCAGGCGGCGCGCCAGCCGCTTTGATCGATCATGAGCTGCACCCAAGGGAGCAGCGTCACCGAGCCGATGCCGACCCCCGCGAAGGCCAATCCGATGGCAAGGCCGCGGCGGCGGATGAACCAATGAGGCAAATAAAGCGATTGGCCGGAATAGCCGAGACAGATGCTGCCGCCGCCCACCAGAACGCCGATGGTCAGATAAAGATGCCAGGGTTGGCTGGTGAAGGGCGCCAGCAACAGTCCTCCCGCCATCAACGCCACCCCCAGCTCCATCACGCTGCGCGGTCCGAAGCGGTCCATCAGACGGCCGATCAAGGGGCTTGCCGCCGCCGAGACCACAAAGCCGAACGAGAACGCCCCGGCGGTCAGGCCGCGGTCCCAGCCGAATTCATCGAGGATCGGCGGGAAGAACAGCGAAAAGGCGGTGCGAACATTGACCCCGATCGCCATGCTGACAAAGGTCACCGCGATGATGATCCAGCCGTAGAAAAACGGAAGCCGCATCGAGGTCCTTTTTGTTGGTCGGTTCTCAGCACGCGCTTATATCCGTCATTGCGAGCGAAGCGAAGCAATCCAACAGAATCACGAATGTAGTTCTGGATTGCTTCGTCGCGTTGCTCCTCGCAATGACGAAAGAAGAGCGCTATCGTTAGAAAAGCCACAAGCCGCTCAATAACCACGGAGGTAGAACATGGCGCTCAGTGTCAAGCAGATGATGGAAGCCGCCAACGCCGCGGTGCCGAAAATCACGCCCGTCGAGGCGCGCGAGATGATCGCCAAGGGCAACACGCTGGTCGTGGACATCCGCGACGGGACAGAAGTTCAGGCCAGCGGCAAGGTGGCCGGCGCGGTTCATGTCTCGCGCGGCCTGTTGGAGTTTCGCGCCGATCCCGAGGCGCCGACCCACGACAAGAATTTCACGAAGGACAAAACCGTTCTCTTATATTGCGCTTCCGGCGGCCGCGCCGCGCTCGCCGGCAAGCTGCTCAAAGAGATGGGCTACGACAAGGTCTACAATATGGGGGGATTCAAGGATTGGGCCGAAAGCGGCGGGGCGGTCGAAAAGACTTAAGTCCCCGTTCGGCGGCGCCTCTCAAGCCTGCGGGATGATTTTTCCCGGATTGAAAATATTCTGAGGGTCGAACGCTTTCTTGATCGCGCGCATGGCGTCAAGCGCCTGCGAACCCAACTCGGTCTCAAGATATTTTTGCTTACCCTGCCCGATACCATGCTCTCCGGTGCAGGTGCCGCCCATCGACTGTGCCCGCTCGACGAGGCGATGCATGAACTCTTCCCCCCGCGCCATCTCGCCGGCATCATCGACATCGCATAATAGCGAGCAGTGGAAATTGCCGTCTCCGACATGGCCGACGATCGGCGATTGCAGCCGCAAGCGCTTCAAATCAGCTTCGGTCTCGGTGACGCAATCGGCGAGCCGCGAAATCGGCACGCAGACATCGGTTGCCACCACGCCCGCGCCGGGACGAAGCGCCTTGACCGCCCAATAGGCGTCGTGCCGCGCCTGCCACAATTTGCTGCGGTCCTCGGGACGCGTGGTCCAACTAAAATCCCCACCGCCACATTCGCCGGCGATCTCGCCGAAATTCTTGGACTGCTCGGCGACATCGGCCTCGCTGCCATGGAATTCCAAGAGCAGAAGCGGGGTCTGCGGCAATGTCAGTTTCGAATAAGCATTGCAGGCGCGAACCTGTTCGGCGTTCAAGAGTTCGATGCGCGCGACCGGGATGCCGGTCTGAATCGCCATGATCGTCGCCTGGCAGGCCCCGCGCACGCTGTCGAACGAACAGGCGGCGGCCGCGATCGTCTCGGGGATGCCGCGCAAGCGGATCGTCAGTTCGGTGATGATTCCAAGCGTGCCTTCCGCGCCCACGAACAAATGGGTGAGGTCGTAACCGGCGCTCGACTTTTTCGCGCGCGTGCCCGTCGTGATGATCTCACCGTCACCGCGCACGACTTTGAGCGCCAGCACGTTCTCGCGCATGGTGCCGTAACGCACCGCATTGGTGCCCGAGGCGCGGGTGGAGGCCATGCCGCCGAGGGAGGCGTCGGCGCCGGGATCGATCGGAAAAAACACGCCCTGATCGCGCAGATGTTCGTTCAACGCTTTACGGGTAACGCCCGGCTCGATTACGCAGTCGAGATCCTCGACATGAACGTCGAGCACTTTGTTCATGTCGCGAAAATCAATCGAGACGCCGCCGGCCGGCGCATTGACCTGCCCCTCCAGCGAGGTTCCGGCGCCGAAGGCGATCACGGGAACGCGGTTTTTCGCGCAAATCCGCACCACGTCCTGCACGTCGGCGGTCTCTTGCACAAACACCACCGCATCCGGCGGCTGGGATTTCAGCCAGGTCGTGGTGTGGGCGTGCTGCTCGCGCACCGCCTGCGAGGTCACCAGATGATTGCCAAATCGCGCGGCGAGCGCCTCAAGCGCCGCGGCGAGCGCTTGCGGCTCGGCTCGCGCGACATGATGGGTGATGGTTGTGCCCACGGCAAATTCCCTTCAATCTTTGGAAAAATACCGTGGCAAAGGATGTATAGGGGGTCAAGAGATCACCTGCCGTGCCGCGGATTTGACAATGGGCGTGACAAAACCCGCAAAATTTGCGAGCGCTCAATTCGCAAAGCGCGACGAGGGAATTTCAAATGGACGGCGCCGCCGGCGGCGAGACACATCCAGCGGGGCCGTTCCGCTCCTCGGTGATGTCGATCGAGCCGCAATGGATCGACTATAACGGCCATCTCAATATGGCCTATTACAACGTGATGTTCGATCGCGCCATCGACGAGCTATGGCTCGTGCTCGGCATCGGTCCAACTTACAAGAAGGCCCGCGGCAACTCGACCTTCACCGCCGAATGCCATGTGCGTTATTTGCGCGAGATTCGTCTCGGCGATCCCGTGCAAGTTTCCGTCTTTCTATTGGAAGCCGACGAAAAGCGCCTGCATACGTTTCAGGAGTTGCGACACGCCACGGAAGGCTGGTTGTCGGCGACCTCGGAAAACATGACCGTTCATGTCGATATGGGCCAGCGCAAGAGCGCACCCTTCCCGCCTGACGTCCGCGCCACCATCGATAAGGTCGCCAAAGCCCATGTGCTGGCGCCGCGGCCCGAGGGAATCGGACGGAGAATCGCAATGCCCGTCCGGAAGTAAGATCGGATCACCCCCTGGAACAAAGGTTCCGGCCGCCACGGGGCGCGGCAGGCGCGAAAAATCTCAGCCTGAAGGGAACGAATGGCGGGTTGCCTTGAGGGCTGGATAACTTCTGTCAAAACCGCCTCCTCCGCCCTATATGGGTTTCATTCCTGCTATGAAAGCTTCCCTTCACTCTCCCGCGTGCCATCGTGGGCAAAACTGATTCGATGACCGAGCCGAGCAAGCTGCCCTCTCACCCCGCCCCCGAGCACCGGCCTTTGGCCGGCGGCATCGCCGCGCGGGCGCGGGCGGCGGCAATGCCTGCCTATCTCGCTGGCCTCAACCCCGAGCAGCGCGAGGCGGTGGAAACGCTCGATGGCCCGGTTTTGGTGCTCGCGGGCGCGGGCACCGGCAAGACCCGCGTTCTGACCTGCCGCATCGCCCATATTCTCAGCCAGGGGCGGGCCCGGCCCGGCGAAATCCTCTCGGTCACCTTCACCAACAAAGCCGCGCGCGAGATGAAATTGCGGCTCGGCCAGATGCTCGGCCAGGCGGTGGAAGGCATGCCCTGGCTTGGCACATTTCATTCCATCGGCGGACGCATCCTGCGCAGCCATGCCGAGATGGTGCAGTTGAAATCCAATTTCACCGTGCTCGATACCGACGATCAGGTCCGGCTTTTGAAGCAATTATTGCAGGCCGAAGGCATCGACGACAAACGCTGGCCGGCGCGCATGCTGGCCGGCTTGATCGACGGCTGGAAAAACCGCGGGCTGGGGCCGACGCAAGTGCCGCCGGGCGAAGCCATCATGTTCGCCAATGGCAAGGGCGGCAAACTTTATGCGAGCTATCAGGAGCGGCTGAAGACGCTCAACGCCGCCGATTTCGGCGATCTGCTTTTGGAAAATATCCGCCTGTTCCGCGAACACCCCGACGTGCTGCGGCAATATCAGCAGCGTTTCCGGTTCATTCTGGTCGATGAATATCAAGACACCAATGTCGCGCAATATCTTTGGCTCAGGCTGTTGTCGCAGGCACCGTCGAAGGCGAGCGCGGCTCCCCTCACCTCTCCCCCCAAGCGGGGAGAGGTCGGATTGCAAGGCAATCCGGGTGAGGGGAAATCTCCAATAGCCGTGGTCGCGGAGATGGCCCCTCACCCCGACCCTCTCCCCATAAACGGGGAGAGGGAGAAGGCCCCCCCAAAAAACATCTGCTGCGTCGGCGACGACGATCAGTCGATCTATGGCTGGCGCGGCGCGGAAGTGGACAACATCCTGCGTTTCGAACACGATTTTCCCGGCGCGAAAGTGATCCGGCTCGAACGCAATTACCGTTCGACCGGCCATATCCTGGCCGCCGCCTCGCATCTGATCGCGCATAATGAGGGCCGGCTCGGCAAAACCTTGCGCACCGAGGACGTTGACGGCGAAAAAGTCACCGTGACCGGGGCCTGGGATTCGGAGGAAGAGGCGCGCGCCATCGGCGAGGAAATCGAGGAGTTGCAGCGCAGCCACGAGAACCTCAACGAGATCGCGATCCTGGTGCGGGCCTCGTTTCAGATGCGCGAATTCGAAGATCGCTTCGTCACCCTTGGATTACCTTACCGCGTGATCGGCGGCCCGCGATTCTATGAACGCGCCGAAATCCGCGACGCGCTGGCTTATTTGCGGGTGGTCAATTCGCCGGCCGACGACCTTGCGTTTGAGCGCATCGTCAATGTGCCCAAACGAGGGCTTGGCGATGCCACGGTGCAGATGCTGCACGACCACGCCCGCAAGCGCCGCATCCCGCTTTACGAGGCCGCGCGCGCCGTGATCGAAACCGACGAATTGAAGCCAAAGGCGCGCGGGAGCTTACGCGATCTGCTCACCAGTTTCGAACGCTGGCGCGCGCGGGCCGAGGTGGCCTCGCACACCGAACTCGCCGAAACCGTGCTCGATGAAAGCGGCTACACCGAGATGTGGCAGAAGGATCGTTCGGCCGACGCCGCGGGACGGCTGGAGAACCTGAAGGAGCTCGTTCGCTCGATGGAGGAGTTCGAAAACCTGCAAGGCTTTCTCGAACACATTTCGCTGGTGATGGACCGAGATGGCGCCGGCGAAGACGAAGCCGTATCGCTGATGACGCTGCATTCGGCCAAGGGGCTTGAATTCGACAATGTGTTCCTGCCCGGCTGGGAAGAAGGCCTGTTTCCGAGCCAGCGCACGCTCGACGAACAGGGCCGCGCTGGCCTCGAAGAAGAGCGGCGGCTGGCCCATGTCGGGCTGACGCGCGCGCGCCGCCGCGCCAAAATCTATTTCGCCACCAACCGGCGCATTCACGGCACCTGGTCGACGACGATCCCCTCGCGCTTTCTCGACGAACTGCCGGTGCACAATGTCGAAATCACCGAATCCAAGGGTGGCTCCGGCTGGGGCGGCAGCGGCGGCTACGGCCCCTCGCGGTTCGACAATGTGGAATCCTTCGGCTCCAGCTACACCACGCCGGGCTGGCAGCGGGCGCAGGCCAATCGCGCGCGCGGCGGCCAGGGAGGTCAGGACAGGCGGCAGGGACAGGCACGCGGTGGCGGCTTCAACGAAAGCCAGTCACCATT
>DATGJS010000052.1:0-3159 GCA_035295025.1 Bradyrhizobium sp. | reverse complement strand
GCTGGTGGCACGCAAGGATTTGCCTGCGAACAATTTGCGGGAATTCATCGCCTACGCGACCGACAACCAGAAGACGATGCAATTTGCCTCGGCCGGCGCGGGTTCCGCCACCCATCTCGGCTGCGCCTTGATCAATGCGCGAATCGGCATCGATATCACCCATGTCCCCTATCGCGGCGGCGCGCCGGCGATGCAGGATCTGATTGCCCAACGGGTCGATTATCTGTGCATCGATACGCCGAGCGCGATTCCTCAAATCGACAGCGGCGCCGTCAGACCGATCGCGATATTGAGCCATGACCGATCACCGAGCCTGCCGAATCTGGCGACGGCTCACGAGCAGGGATTAACTGATTTCGAGGCGTCCAATTGGAGCGCGCTCTTTTTGCCCAAGAACACGCCCACCTTTATTGTGCAAAAGCTGCGCGAGGCCGCTGTCGCGGCCATGAACGATCCGACGGTGCAGAAGCGTTTCAAGGAAAACGGCATTGACCTCGTCGCCAACGAGCGGCGATCCTCAACCTATCTCTCCCGGTTCGTCATTGGCGAAATCGCCAAATGGGCCGGGCCGATCAAATCCTCCGGCTTGGCTTTGGAATAAGTTTGGAAATCGCCGGCCTTTAATCCACTACCCTTTGGAGACCGATGTGAAGATCAGACTCATGGAGAATTTCCGCGCGATCTTCTATGCGCCGTATTACGCCACGCACGCGCTGGGTTTCTACACAAACGAGGGCGTCGATGTCGAATTGATCTCCAGCGACGCGCCCGGCAACGCGATTTCCCATCTTGCCGACGGCACGATCGATCTCACCTGGGGCGGCCCGATGCGCGTGATGATGGCGCATGATCAGGACGAGCGAAGTCCTTTGGTTTGCTTTGGCGAGGTCGTATCGCGGGATCCGTTTTTTCTGATCGGCAATTCCAGGGATTTTAAGCTTTCGGACCTTGCGCGCTTACGTTTTGCCGCCGTTTCGGAGGTGCCGACACCCTGGATGTGCTTGCAGCATGATTTGCGCGCAGCCGGTATCGATCCTGCGGCGGTGAGAAGAATTCATGGTCGAACGATGCCGGATAATTACGCGGCGCTGCGCGACAAGCGGATCGATGTGATGCAGGCGTTCGAGCCCTTTGCCTCGCAAGCCGCGATCGATCGCGCCGGTGAAATATTGTATGCCGCGAGTTCACGGGGCCCCACCGTCTACACCACCTTCATCACGACCCGGAGCAAAGCCGCATCGCATCGCGATGGGTTCACGGCAATCGTCCGCGCACTTGCGAAGATGCAGCAATGGCTCCACACCCACAGCGGAAAGGAGCTTGCCGAGGCCGTCGCCTCGTTTTTCTCCGATGTGCCGCGCGAACTTCTCGTTTGTTCTCTGCAACGCTATCTCGATGCGGGCCTGTGGGCGCGCGAGCCCGCGATGTCGCAATCGGGATTTGAACGCCTCGGATCGAGCTTCCTTTCCGGCGGATGCCTACAGCGCAAGCCGGTTTTCGAAAATTGCGTCGATATAGGTCTGGCTTAGCGCGTGAAAGGCTCGATCCTTGCTGCTCGAACTGACAAACAAGTTTCACGGGCCATGGCGCGGCTCTTCCTTCGACATCCGTTCGCATGTCAGCTTGTAGAGAAAATCATGTCCCGACATGGCTTCGGCGAGGAAGCGGTCGAAAGCTTGCAGGATGGAGGGTTGAAGTTCGACCAGGCGGCGTCTGGCGCTGCCGGTCAGGCTGACATCGCCGTGCTTCGCGGCGTCATCCAACAGCAACCGCACATGGGTGCGCGACACACCGAAACGAGTGCCGATATCATGGTAGTTCAGGCCTTTGCCGTCGCCAGCGATATGCATTTGAATGAGCTTGATCAGGACCATGACACCGGAATCGCGGTTCATGAACCGCATCACGGCGGGATTGCCAGCCATGATCTCGGCGCCCTTGGCCGAAAATTCAAGCGCGACCAGCCGGTGAACGCGTTGGAACACCGCATCGCGCGCGATCGGCTCGGGATAGCCGGGCTTCGGAAACATCACGTGTAACGGCACATGATGGTAGAACAGCCACTCCCGATCGAGCGCCATCATCTTGGCGGTCGGTGTCAAAAGGCGCACCCGTCCGTCCTGATCCGACGGATGAGAATCGACATAGCCGAGACGAACAAGCTTGGTCACCAGCGCGTCGATCCGGCGCGGGCTCGCCAACCCGAACCGCTCTACCTCATCCTTGAGCCGCTGCGGCGTCGGCCATGTCGAGCGATCCGCCGCGTTATGACGCAGATGCAGCGACACGATCAGGTTGAATGTCACCTGTCGGATTGCCTCGATCAGCAGCCGGCTACGGAATTGGTCGCCTTCGTGCAGCGCGAGAACCGCGTCGATAAAGGCGTGACGGGCGGCCGCAAAGCGCGGATGGGCCAAAATCTCTTCGGAGGTATGAACCGTGCCGAGGACGGCTGGGGAAGGAGCGGACATTCTGCGGCTGGGGTTTTCGTGGTTTCGCTACGGCTGCTTATCGGTGAAACACAACCGATTCAATCGTTTCCCTCCGGACGCGGCAGGGCCCCGTTTGTTCCCGTGACGATGTGGCTTAAACGCTTGAAAGGCTTGGTGGGCGCACCAGGGCTCGAACCTGGGACCCGCCCGACCCCTCACTCCTCGTCAGGCTACCAGAGGCTTTAACGCATACGGCTTAATCAGCAGTTCAAGTGGAAGCTTCCATGCCTCGTTGATCTTGCGGATCATCTCGATTGAGAGAGTACCCTTCCTGTTGAGAACTTCGGATGCCCGCGATCGTGACTCCAGCAATTCAGCAAGCTCGGCCTGGGTGTGGCCGAGTTCGTCGATGGCGAAATGGAGAAGATCGATCGGGTCCATGTTGTCCTCGGTGGGCCAACGTGTAGCCTCGTAGCGGCTGACCAGTGTCGCGAGAAGATCGAGCTTGTCATCGTCTTCCGAACCCTCGACGGCATCCCAAAGCTTCGCGATCTCCGCGAGCGCCGCGGCGTGGTCCTCATCGTTCTTGATCGGACGAATTTCCATAATGCGCTCCTCTAAAACATCGAAACCGTCAAAGCATCGACCTTGTCGTATTCGGCGTGCGTTCCGATAAAATTCACGTAGACGATTTGTCTCCGAAAGTGGATCATCACGATCAGCCGAT
>DATGJS010000051.1:0-10172 GCA_035295025.1 Bradyrhizobium sp. | reverse complement strand
CGACCTCTTCGTCTTCATTTCGGGCTATACCGCTTCCTTTGTCTATGCGCGAATGATGCTGGAACGCGGCTTTATTATCGGCGCCACCCGTTTGACCAAGCGTGTCTGGCAGCTTTACGTCGCCCACGTCATTTTGTTCGTCATCTATATCGCCTCGATCAGCTATCTGGCGCTACGCTTCGGCGATTCGGAGATCATCAACGAATTCAACGTCGCCGGGCTGGTGGACCAAGCGACGGAAACGCTGCGTCAAGGCTTGATGCTCAAATTCAAGCCGGTCAATCTCGACGTGCTTCCCCTTTATATCGTCCTGATGGGCTTTTTTCCGCCGGTGCTCTGGCTCATGTTGCGCCGACCGGACCTGACGATGCTCGCTTCGATCGCATTGTGGCTTACCGCAAGCCATTTCGGCTGGAATTTCCGGGCCTATCCCGCGGGAAGCTGGTACTTCAATCCATATTGCTGGCAGGTATTGTTTGTGTTCGGTTCATGGTGTGCGCTCGGCGGCGCCAAAAAATCGCGCTGGATCGTCGATACCCCAATCACGCTTTATCTGAGCATCGCCTATCTCGTGTTTGCGATGGTCATGACCATGGCGGGGAAATTTCCCGACTTCGGCAGCCTGTTTCCAAGCTGGCTGTATGACACGTTCAATCCGAACGACAAGACCAACCTGGCGCCTTACCGCTTCGTGCATTTCGTGGCGATCGTGATCCTCGTCATCCGCTTCCTGCCGAAAGACTGGCCCGGACTCGAATGGAAGATGTTCGATCCCTTAATTGTCTGCGGTCAGCAATCGCTCGCCGTGTTCTGCGTTGGCGTGTTTCTATCCTTTGTCGGACATTTTGAACTGATGATGAGTTCGGGGTCGCTGTTGGCTCAAATGTTCGTCAGCATTACCGGCATAGCGATCATGACCGTCGTCGCTTATTATATTTCGTGGTCGAAGCGCCAAGATAAGCCGCTGAAATCGCCGGCGGCAAAGCCGGCCTGATCGCGACCGTCAAAATCCTAACCCGTCGAATCCCCGCCTGCCGGCTCGCGCCGGGATTTCGGCGCGACAAGCTGTCCTCGCGAGGAAAAACCGCTCCATTCCGTGCTCCACCCCACTTTGGGCGCGCGCGCCTGTTTTCCCTGGAGCGCGAAGGCCGCGCCTTGCGGATCAACACAGCGGGCAATCCAGAGGCCGCCGGATAATGCGACATCGTTGAGGAAGGCCTGACCGCCGCCCGCCGTGACGCGCTCGGCCGCTGCGTCGAGATCCTCGACATTGAAGTAAAACAGCCAGAACGGCACCGGCTCGTCGGGCCGTTTCCGAAAGGCACCCGCGATGACCTGCCCACCTGCGAAAAACGAAAGATAAGAATCCGCCTGTTGGCTTTCTGTGTCTTCCTTCCGCCAACCGAAAAGCTCGCAATAAAACGAGGCCTCTTGCTCCAAATCGGCCGCCAGCAGTTCCTGCCAACCGACGCGGCCAAGCTTGCCCGAATCAGTCGGTTGTTGTGGCGTTATCTGCAAATGATCGATCACCGCAAATGTCGCCGCATGGGGATCGGTCACAACGGAAATCCGTCCAATATTGGTATCGGTGGGCGGCACATAAAGGGTGCCGCCCAGGCGTTCGACTCGATCCGCCGCCGCGCGCACATCCGGCACTCCGACATACCCCATCCATCGCGGCCTTGCGCCCATTTTGCGACCGGCGTCCGGCAGCTCCATCAGGCCCGCGGCTGGACTCTCGCCGGCCGTAAACAGCCCATAGGAGAGACTTGATGTCGAGGCTTCCCGCATATCCCAGCCGACCACATCGCGGTAGAAAGCCGAAGCCGAAGCCACATCGGTGGTGATCAGCTCATACCAAGCGAAATACCCGGGATCGTTGGCCAAGTTCGCGTCTCCCTTCCCGCCCTAACGCTCCACTGCGCGGCGGCGACGGCTCATTTTATCGGATGCCCGGAACTGGAGAAGGCTTCCGTTCGTTGCCTCGCCACTGTTCAAAGTTCAGGCGACGACGCTAAGCTGTCCAACGCCGAGAATGATGAATAGATCATGAATGAACGGCACCGCAAGCACCGTTCATCAAGGTGAAATCTGATCATCGAGCGGGCTTTCGGGATGTCGTGACGTGTCCTTAGCTTGCGGGTGGTCAGCCCTTGAAGTAGAATTCGTCCACTCGAACCGCTTGCGAGAACATGGAGGATTCGAATATGGCACGTGTGAAACAATCTTCGAAGCAGAAGCGAGTAAAGGCCGCGCTTCCGGCGCTCGGCGCAGCCGGCTTGACGTTTTCGATGGTTGGCGGCGCGGCGGCGGCGGTTGCGCCGGCCAATGACGCATCGCAATCACCGAACTATACCCCCAATCACCAGATCACGCTCGGCGAAGAAGAAATCGCTGACGTTAGTCTGGCTACTTTCTATGTCTTCGACAAGGAAGCTCCACAAGCGGCGAAGGATGGCACTGTCCAACTAGCCCGTCGCGGTTGCGGTGGCTGTCGCGGGTGCCGTGGCTGTCGTGGATGCCGCTGCGGTGGATGCGGCGTTGGTTGGGGTGGTTGCTGCGCTTCCTGGGGCGCATGCCGCTGGTGCTGAGCGAGGTTACTTGCCTCGCATAATTGATGCCAATAATTATGGCCGGGTTCGACATCGTCGGCCCGGCCTATGCATGTGTACCTCCGATGCTGTCATAGCGCCCCTCTGCTCGTGCATCACGATCACTCCGAATTATCATTATCGTCCCCCTATAAAATCTCCGCACGCCGATTGGATTACGGGGCATTTCCCAATCCGAGAGAGCTCCCGCGTTTGCAGAGCGGCATGACAGACAAACCTCGTGGGCCCAATGATGAAAGTTAAACGCAAAACCGCCTCATCCAATGCCAAACGCAAGGTCGGGTCGTCCCGCCGTATCGCCGAGGACATCGCGCAATTCGCGCCAAACTTCACGGTCTATGTCTTGCAGCCGGATGCGGTGTGCCTTTATTCCGAAGATCGAAAATTCTTCCTGCATGGCGAACTCTACTGCGCGCTTGCCACCGCGATCGGCAAGGGTGGCAAGAGTCTCGCACAGCTCATTGCCGAATTCGGAAAACGCTTTCCGCCGGAAAAGGTCGAAGAAGCCCTCAAACGCCTGATCGATCGCCACTACATCGTCGAAGCCTCGCCCACATCGGGCAGCCTCATGGCCGCCTATTGGGCAAGCCTGGGTCTACCGCCGGGAATGGCCGAACAAAATCTCGCCAATTGCCGCGTGCGCGTCGAAGCGATCGATGTGCAAGGCGCAAAGGAATTTACCAAAGCCTTGGGAGAATTCGGCGTTCGTATCACCACGCGCGCGGCCGATTTAACTGTCACGCTCGCCAATGATTATCTCGATCGCCGCTTGGCCGAACTGAACAAGGAACGCACGCCGCACGGCACGTCCTGGATTCTCGTGCAGCCTTCGGGGGCTTTTCCGCTGGTCGGACCATTGTTCAATCCCGAAGGTCCCTGCTGGACCTGTCTGTTCGATCGCATGATTCGAAATCGCGAGGTCAAAGGATTTTTAGGACGCGCGGGCGCGCAAATCGTTGCGGCCTCGCCGCTCGTGCGCAATCCTCTTGGACAGGGCGCGGTTCAATTTGCCGCGCTCGAAATCGCCAAGGCGATTGCGTCGGGCTTTCGAACCGATCTGAATCATCACATCGTCAGCCATGATCTGTTGGGCTCGGGAATCGTCAAACATTATGTCGCCAAGCGTCCGCAATGCCCGACTTGCGGCAGCAAGAAGCTGCGCGATCCGCGACGCGCACCCACGCCGATCGAACTCGGTCCCGGGCTCAAATTGATGATTACAAGCGGAGGATACCGCACGGTATCCTCGCGCGCGACGGTGGCGCGCTTTCGCAAGCATGTCAGCCCGCTTACCGGCGTGGTGACGAAATTGGAGCGGATCGAAGCGGATCTGCCCATGAATACCAATTTTTTTGCAGGCCATAATTTTTCCGGGCCCGCCTTGAGCGTCGATGCGCTCCGGGCCGGACTGACTGGCGGAAGCTTCGGCAAGGGCTCGACCGCCGAGCAGGCCGAAGCCAGCGCCTTGATGGAAGCGATCGAACGCTATTCCGGTATTTTCCAGGGCGATGAAATCCGCCTGACCAAACGCTTTGCCGATTTTGAGGCGGGCGACGCTGTTCATCCCGAAGACGTCCTGCTTTTTAGCGAGGCCCAATACCGCTCGCCCGAGGCTGAACCGGACGATTCTCACCCCGTGCCCGCGCGCTTTGATCCTTCGGTAAAGATGGAGTGGACGCCAGTCTGGTCGTTGCGCGATCGGCGCTTCCGCTATCTGCCGACCAGTCTGCTTTATTTTTTCTATGGCGGCGGCGCGGGATCCTACAACGCGGATTCGAACGGCTGCGCGGCGGGCAATACGTTGCAGGAAGCCATCGTTCAGGGTTTTCTGGAGCTCGTGGAGCGCGATTCCTATGCGATCTGGTGGTACAATCGATTGCAGCGCGAAGAGCTCGATCTTCATCAATTCGACGATTCCTATGTGCACGATCTGCGAACGCAACTAGCCGACGCGGGGCGCCGGCTTTGGGTGATCGACATCACCAGCGATCTCGGCGTGCCGACTTATGTCGCGATGCTGCACTGGATTCAGAACGGGCACGAAAACATCGAGTTCGGCTCGGGCGCGCATTTCGACAGCCGCATCGCCTTGTTGCGCGCGCTGACCGAACTCAATCAGTTTCTTTCGATCGGCCTGATGAACGGCGGAACGGGTGAGAAGCCGAGCTTGGACGGCGTCACGCCGCTGCGGCTTCAAGATTATCCGTTCTTGCTGCCCAACGGCCGGCCGGCGGCGGCGGCGATTTCGGGCTCGAAATTCGGTCCGCTCGACAATACCCGCCAGCAGGTCGATGCCTGCGTGGAAATCGCCCGGCAGGCGGGGTTGGATTTCCTCGTTCTCGACCAGACCCGGCCCGACGTCGAAACCTCGGTTGCAAGGGTGATCGTGCCCGGCTTGCGGCATTTCTACCGCCGCTTTGGCCCCGGCCGACTTTACGATGTGCCGATCAAGCTCGGGCTGCGCGACCGGCCCGTGGCGGAGCACGAATTGACGCCGTTCCTTCCCCATACTTAAAGAGGACCAGCTTTGCCCGCTCCGCTTAAAAAAAGAGGGCACCGCAACTCCGCCCCAGCCATTGCCGCCCGCCTGAACCCGCAAATTGCGATCGAGGTGGGAGCGGACGGAAACGTATCCGTCCAATTGGACGGGTACGCTCAAGGGTTCGGGAAATTTTCTTTGGCGGCACTCAAACGCGTGCGCGAGCTTCGCACTGGCCTGCCGCTCGCCTCGATCGGAGGCCGTCGCGCAGCCGACAAGGAAGCCGATGTCCTGATCCGCCTGTTAGCACGAAGCGGCCTTTTGGAATATCGCCTCGGAGCTGTCCGCGGCGGCCAGGATCGCGTCGTGATCGAGCCGCAGAATGCCGATTATTGGCCGCAGACGGCGAAGATCGGCAATACGGACACGATCGCCCTTTCGCGATTCGCTTACTTAAGACGGCGCGGCAAGGAGATGGTGCTGGAATCGCCGCTGGCGGGCGCTTTGTTCAGAATTTGCGATCCCAGGATTGTCGCCGTGCTCGCCACGCTCGCCCAGCCGCAAAAAATCAGCCGATATCGCAAGATGCGCGGCTTTCCCGGACTAGAGCTTCTGGGCTTGCTGGTGGATTGCCAGATCCTGTTCAAGCTTAAGCCAGGCGATGCCGCCGGCCTGCGCACTTCCGAAGGCCGAAGCGAACTCGTGCTGTGGGATTTTCACGATCTTCTGTTCCACACCCGCAGCACCGAGGGGCGGCAAGCCAATCCGCTCGGCGGGCTTTATTCCTACGCCTCCACCATGGCGCCCCTCCCGGCGGTGCGTCCACCTTGGCCCGGCAAGACGATCGAACTGGATCGCGCGACGCAACCATTTGCGTCCTCGCCATTCGCCGATCTCCTGCACGCACGGCATTCGACCCGCGACTTTGACGACGAACACCCGGTCACATTCGCCGAGCTCGCTCATCTTTTACGGACGGCGGCCCGCATCCGGGCGCGGTGGACAAGCCAAGCCGACATGGAGGACGCAGGCCCCGAGGTCTCCTACGCCGCCCGTCCTTATCCGGGAGCGGGCGCGGCCTATGAATTGGAGGTTTATCTGACGGTTGCCCGTTGCGAGGGCTTGGCCCGCGGATTTTATCATTACGATGCCGACAAACACGCACTGACCCCCATCGACGTCAAACCCCAACACCTCGAAGCGCAGCTTTCAGCCGCCGCCTTTGCAATCGGGGCCGATGGCCTTCCACAAGTCCTGATTACAATCGCCGCACGGTTCGGCCGGGTTTCGTGGAAGTACAACGCGGTGGCCTACGCGCTGATTCTCAAGGATGTCGGCGTCTTGATGCAAACGCTTTACCTCGCTGCGGCCGATCACGCGCTCGCAGGATGTGCGATCGGAACCAACAATATCGACCTGTTCGCCAAAATGACCGGGCTTGAATTTTATGTCGAAGGTCCCGTCGGCCAGTTCGCGCTCGGCCGGGCCAAACGATCGGCTGACGATTCAAAAATCGACGAGCCGCCGGCAACATAAAGAGCGGAACTCGAAGACCTTATATTTGTTTATTTATTGGTCCGTCAGAATCGCTTGAAAAAACTCAAGGGATTCAACGAGGTTTTTGGTCGGGGCAGCTGGATTCGAACCAACGACCTGCAGTACCCAAAACTGCCGCGCTACCAGGCTGCGCTATACCCCGATGAATGGAAGCCCTCGTCGATACACGCTTGGAAAGCAGCCAGCAAGGCTTAGCAATAAAGCTTTCGACCGCCCAACCCCCGCGCTATCGCCCCTTGAACAAGGGATGGGCCACGCGATCGCCTGGGGCAATTCCGTATTTCTGGGCGGTCCCGCCGATCACTTCCAGCACGCCTTTCGCCAGCCCTCGCGACGGGATGATCTTGGTCGAGAGCGGCTCGGTATTTTCCGCAATGCGAAGAATCCGGCCATCGGCTCGGATAAAGATCATGTCGAGTGGGATGTAAGTGTTTTTCATCCACATCGAAACTTCCTGCTCCGGGGAGAAATCGAACAGCATGCCTTTGCCGTCGGCAAGCTCCTTCCGGTACATCAGCCCGGTGGTCTTCTCTTCCTCGGTGCTCGCCATCTCGACCGAAAACACATGCACGCCGGTTTTGGTGACGATTTCCAGCGGCTCGACGGTAGCGGCCCGTCCATCGGAACCGATGAACAATGACAGGACCCCGACCAGGGCCAACCAGGCACAAACTTGTAAATAAGAGACACGCCAGATGGCGGCTCGACTAGACTTCATTTCAACCATTCGCTTTACCCACGCAAAACTTCATCGCGCGCCCATGTTCAAGGCCACGCTGCTCATCACGGATCCGATAGTAACATTGGCTGCCGCCAGCCGGCAGCCATTTTTGCGATTTGCGAGGACAAATAAGCCTCACGGCCCGATCCACCGCAAGATCCTCAGCTACCTCTGAAGTCTCCGCATCAAAAGCCGCGAGGTTCTCTTTCAGGGACTTCAGGTCGAGAAGCGGTACTCAAACAATAAGTTTGTGAGCAGCTCATTGCTTTTCCGAAGTTCGCGTAAAGGTGCGGCTGGGACGGATCGCGAACTTCGGAAAGTGGGTACTAATGCGAGGAAAGTCCGCCGGAGCCGGTTTCGGGCTGAATTTCAGCCGCCATCATCCCTTTCGAGCCGGGCCCGAACCGAACCAGCACATATTGGCCGGGACGCAACTCCGTCATCCCATAGCGGCGAAGGGTTTCCATGTGGACGAAAATATCAGGGGTTCCCTCCCCGCAGGTCAGGAAGCCGAAACCACGAAGACGGTTGAACCACTTCACCTGCGCCCGCTCCAAACCGCTCGTGGGCGTGACGGTTACATGGGTGCGCGGTGGCAGCATCTGGGCGGGATGTATTGCCGTCGATTCATCCATCGAGACGATGCGGAAGGCCTGATAACCCTTGGCCCGCTGCACACACTCGCAGACAAGTCGCGCGCCCTCATAAGCGGTTTGATAACCGTCCCGCCGCAGCACCGTCACATGCAACAACACATCCGGCCAACCATTGTCAGGGACAATGAAGCCATAGCCCTTTGATGCGTCAAACCATTTGATGACGCCGCTGATTTCGACAAGGTTGGCCGCCGCATCGCCCAACCCCTGAAGGGCATCGAGGGCCGCATCGCGCGGGTGGCCCGTCGAAAGCCCTGTCCCAAGCCTTCCTGGCCCCGCCGCCCCAATGAGCGATGGATCCCCGAGCTTCTTGGACTCAAATCCGTCCGACCCCATGACCCCGGACCCCACACATGATCAACGTCCCGCCGACAAAAGCGGCTTTGCCCCCGCCCGCGCTCCTCCATGACATTTCATGTGAGGTGCCGCCTGCGAATCTCTCAATGTAAAAGATAACACTCCCGATCACGGCGCATAGCTAAAAAACGATTCTTCAGGAAACTATGAACAGGCTTGCACAGTCACGAATCAATTCCGCATCAACCCACTTGCCGAACTTCGTCTCCTCTTCGGTCCATATTTACGAACGAAATCGGCGGGATACCGGCAAACTATCGATCTCGGGAAGTGGATTTGACATTCGAATCGCCACCCTTGCCGCGAACTCGCACGCGAATGTCAAACCCACTCCGCTAGAATCTCCCCGATGTCATGCCGGATCACCAGATCGGCGATGTCGTCCTGCTCGGTCGGCTCCTTGTTGATAATCACCAAGCGCGCGCCGGCATTTTTCGCCATCGAGGGGAAACCAGCCGCCGGCCACACCACCAGCGATGATCCGATCGCGATGAAAAGATCGCAATTCTCGGCAAGTTCCCTCGCCCGGCGCATCGCATCGTTCGGCATCGCCTGACCGAAAGAGATCGTGGCGGTCTTCACCGGTTCTTCGCAACCCGTGCAGTCGGGCGCCCGGCCAGAAAGCTCGAACCGCTGTCTAACCCAACCAAGATCATAGGCCTGTCCGCAGCCGATGCAGCGGGCATAGGTGGTATTGCCATGGAGTTCGATCACATCGTCAGCCGCAAAACCGGAGATTTGATGCAGATTGTCGATATTCTAGATGACAATCGCCGGAACCTTGCCGACACGGTAGAACGAGGCAAGCGCGCGATGACCACGGCCCGGAGCCGCCGCCACGCCTCATTGCGCGCCTCAAGGCTTGCGACAAACTCGTCGTAAGGGATCGGCCGGTTGCGGGTCCATATTCCGCCTGGCGAACGAAAATCGGGGATGCCGCACTCGGTCGAAATTCCAGCGCCCGTAAAGGGGACAACGCGGGATGCTTCGGCGATCATGTCGCCGAGCTGTTCCACGCTGCTGCGAATACCGGGGGCAATCACCTCGAAATGTCCGACGGTTCTCCGTCGTTCTCAATATCGCATAACCGCGCGCCGATGGCTATGCGACGTGACCGTTACGACCGATGCTTGGCGGAAAGCGTCGCCTTCACGCCGCCTTCGCGATGGATTCCTTGATTTCGTCGTTCCCCCGCGCAGGTTCATTACCCTTTTTGTTTTTACCGAGGGCCGAGGCAGGCGCCATTTTCTTCGCGGGCCTGCCGTATTGCGACAGGCTCTCCAACTCCGCTTCGAGTTCCGCCTGGCGCGCCGCGACCTTCTGAGCAAGCTTTTCCGTTGCGTCATCGCGCAACGCAGCGAGTTCTTCAATGCTAAGCGAATCCAAATCTATCTTGGCCATACGCGCCTCCTGTCCTCCTATCGCTACCGGCAAGCAGCTCAGGTCACAAGCTACCGTTATCTTTATCCACAATCACAATCCTGCAATGCGTTCACCCCCATTCGCGCCTCAATCTTTGACGCAAATGGTGTCGGGACACGACTCACAAGGACCAGCATGATTGAAAAGATCGACCGCCTCGCACCCGAGCGCGAAGAAATAGCGGCGCGTGTGGCAAACTTCAGAGCCACACAAGAAAAGTTTAAACGCGAGCGTGAAAGGTATTTTGCGGTGACGCTGGAAAATGCCCGCAATGGCGAGCGTTCGAGCCACGCCCTTCATCGCATGCCGTCTTGGCCGTGATTGATTGGTTCGAAATTTTGATGCCGGCCAAGGCTCGTCCAAAACTC
>DATGJS010000050.1:0-10716 GCA_035295025.1 Bradyrhizobium sp. | reverse complement strand
AACCACCGCGCCTTGGGCATCGAGCCGAACCGCAACGCCGTCCTGCGAAGAAATCTTCGCGCCGCCCACGCCATAAAATGCCGCGCTCGGATTGGTGACCTCGATGAAGCTCGCAATCCCGATGCCGCGATGAATGTTGTTCCGGCGCAATCTCGCCTGCTCGGCCCGCAAACCCTCGTAATCCATCATCGCGAGCAGTTTGTTCAGCGAAGCGTGGTGCGACAACAATTCAAATCGCAAACCGGACGGCGACGCGCAAGGGTAGGCATCGTCGGCGATCAGATTGCGCCTGCGGATTTCCACCGGATCCATTCCGATCTTCGCCGCAGCCAAATCAACCAATCCTTCGGTCACCGAGCACGCGATCGGGTGGCCGACCGCGCGATATTGGCACATGACATTTTTGTTCTGGAAAACGACGCGGGCGCGGGCGCGGTAATTTTTCGCCGCGTAGGGGCCGCCGACCAGATTGACCACCTGATTGGCCTCGATCGCGCTGGTGCGAGGATACATCGAATAAGGGCCGATGCCGGTGAGGTCGTCTATCTCGAACGCGGTGATGGTGCCGTCGCGCTTGACGGCGATCCGCCCCTTGCAGCGATGGTCACGGGCATGAATATCGGTGTTAAAGCTCTCGATCCGGTCCGCGACGAATTTGACCGGCCGCCGCAACATCTTCGCCAGCGCGTAGGTCGCCATCTCGTCGGCGTAAATATGGACCTTGATGCCGAATGAACCGCCGACATCCTTACACACCACGCGTACTTGGGATTCATCGAGATTCAAATGAAGCGCCGCAATGTTCTGCACCATATGCGGGGCCTGCGTGCCCTGATAGATCGTGAGCCGCGCCTCGGCCGCATTCCAATCCGCGACCACCGCGCGCGGCTCAAGCGTCACGCCGGTATGACGCCCGAAAACGAATTCGGCTTGCGCGATCGCGTCGGAAGCCGCGAACGCCGCATCGACCTCGCCCGCGTCGAGAACGCGTTCGAAGGCCAGATTGTCGCCGAGGGACGAATGAATGACCGGCGTTGCGGAATCGAGCGCGGTGCGCATGTCGGTTACCGCCTCAAGCTCCGCATATTCCACGACGACCGTCTCGGCGGCATCCTCGGCCGCCGCGCGGCTCTCAGCGAGAACGGCCGCGACCGCTTCGCCCTGCCAACAAACCCGATCGATCGCGATCGCGTGCTGCGGCGCGGATTTCAACCCCTTCAAATGCGAGAGCACGCCGACCCAAGGGGTGACGACCACGCTCAGTTCTCTGCCGGTGACGACCGCGACGACGCCCGGCATGCGCTTGGCGGCGCTGCTATCGATCGCCATGATCCTGGCATGGGCATGCGGCGAGCGAACGAACACCACATGAACCATCCGCGGCAATTCCATATCGCTGACATAGAGGCCGCGGCCTTGCATCAACCGATCGAGATTGGGGCGCGGCACCGACTTTCCGATATAGGAATTCGGTCGGTCAAGTTCGGAAAGTGCCTGCGGCTTTGTAAAGGATTCGCTCATGGCCTGCGGCCCTTTCGAGCGCGCGCGGTCGCCTCCACCGCATCGACGATGGCCTGATAGCCGGTGCAACGGCAATAATTTCCCGAGAGGTGCTCGCGAATCCGCGCGCGGTCAGGTTCAGCTTCGTCTTTCAGCAAATCCTGCGCGGCCATCAACATCGCCGGCGTGCAAAAACCGCATTGCAGCGCGTTGCGCTCGCGAAACGCGTTCTGAAGATCCGATATTTCGCCGCTGTCCGAAAGTCCCTCGATGGTCTCGACGGATGCGCCATCGGCCTGCACCGCCAGCATCAGGCAGGAGCGCACGATCTCGCCATTCACGCGCACCGTGCAGGCGCCACACACACCATGTTCGCATCCAACATGCGTTCCCGCCAGCTTGAGCTGCTCGCGCAGAAAATCCGCTAAATTGGTCCTGGGAAAGACCCGCGTTTCAACGCGCTCACCATTGACATCAAGCGAAATGGAAAGGACCGCCGTCATCACGCCCATCCGGCGTTTAATTCAGGGCGGGTGAGCAGTTGCGCGATACAGCGCGCGAATAATATCTTGGCCAGATGCCGGCGCATTTCCCCGCTCGCCTGTTGGTCCTCAGGCGGATCGAGTTCGTCGTCGAGCGCCCGCAAGGCTTGCGACAGCAAGTCCGGCGTCACGACCGTATCGAGAAGTCCCGCCGCGGCCGAAACCCGCATCGGCCGGTCGCCGACACCGAAGAAAACGGGACGAAAACCGGCCAGGCGATCGCCCTCTACGATGGCCCGCGCGGCCAACCCTACCATCGCAAAATCCCCGCGACGCCGGGCGAACTCGTCAAAGAAATGCGCGAAATTGACCCGCGCGAGCGGCAATTCGACCGCGATGAGCAATTCCTCGGCCGACAACCTCGTCTCATAGATGCCGGTAAAGAAATCTTCCGAGGGAATCCGGCGTTCGCCATCCGGTCCATAAACGACGATGGTCGCATCCAACGCGATCATGCACGCCGGCAGTTCGGAGGCGGGATCGGCATGCGCGAGACTGCCGCCGATCGTGCCACGGTTGCGGATCGCCGGATGGGCGATGTGGGCGGCGGCCGCGACCAGAAGCGGGGCGTGAACGGCAATTTCGGGAGATTTTTGCAGATCGGCGTGGCGCGTCAGCGCCCCCATCGAAAGCAGGCCGTCACGCACCGTCACGCCACGCAATTCATCGAGCGCGCCGATATCGACGAGCAATTCCGGCGCCAACAAGCGAAGGTTCATCGCCGGCATCAGACTTTGGCCGCCCGACAGAACTTTCGCCCGTTCGCCATGTTCGGTCAGAAGCGCGATCGCGTTGGCGACGCTGGTGGCGCGGGCGTAAGCGAAAGCCGCGGCCTTCATGAATGAGACCTCCTCACCTAACCACTTCCGTTTTTTTGAAGGATTAGATGACCCGCTCCGCCAAAGGTCAAGTTTGTTTATCGAGCGATTATTTCTGATGACTCGATTCCCGGATAGGTCATAATGCCCAGAACGTCATTCGCGCCGGTCGCGGCGGAGCACTGTTTGAGGACAATGGACGATGAATTTGGGCTTCTTCACCATGCCGATCCATCCTCTCGGCAAGGACTGGCGAGAGTCGCTGCGCGAGGATCGTGAGGCGTTTCTGCTCGCCGACGAGCTTGGCTTTAGCGAAGCCTATGTTGGCGAGCACATCACCGATCAAGCCGAGAACATCACGTCCTGCATGGCCTTTCTCGCCTGGATCGCGGCCGCGACCAAGAAGATCAAGCTCGGCACCGGCACCATCAACATGCCGAACACCCATCCGGCGACGGTTGCCGCCACCATGGCGATGCTCGATCACATGCTCGACGGACGGCTGATTTTCGGCATCAGCCCGGGCGGGCTTTTGTCGGATGCGGAATTGTTCGGCAATCTCGACGCCAACCGCAACGAAATATTCCTGGAATCGATCAATCAAGTGATCGAGATATGGACCCGCGAGCCGCCCTACAACATCAAGGGAAAGTATTGGAACATTACGACCGAGCGGACGCTGATCGCAGATATTGGGCAGGGCTTTATCGCCAAGCCGCTGCAACGCCCGCACCCGCCGATCGTGGTCACCGCAGTTGCGCCCTTTTCCAAAGGCGTCACCGAGGCCGCGGCCCGTGGCTGGGAGCCGATCTCGGCGAATTTCCTGATGCCGGCCTGGGTGAAAAGTCATTGGCCGAAATATGTCGAGGGCTGCGAGCGCGGCGGGCGCGCCGCCGATCCCGCGAATTGGCGCGTCGCCAAGAGCATTTTCGTCGCTAAGGACGCGGCGACGGCAAAAGCCTATGCGACCGATCCGAACGGGCCATACGTTTATTATTATCGCTCGCTCTTCACCAAACTGAAGAAGAACGGCCGCATCGAATTGTTCAAGACGCACCGCGATCAGCCCGACCACGAGGTGACGCTTGAATCGGTCTGCGATAAGCTCGTCATTTACGGCACGCCCGAGAGCGTGGCCGACCAATTGCTCGCATTTCAAGACGAGGTCGGAGCTTTCGGCACGTTGCTCTATGCCGGCAAGGACTGGAAGGACCGCGAGCTTGGCCGGCAATCGATGATTTTGATGGCGGAAAAGGTCATGCCGCGGGTGAATGCCGGGATGGCGAAATAGCGCGGCGCGGTTCCTCATCCTGAGACCATGAGGTACACAAATCAGCCTAAGCTCGGAGCGGGCCGCATCGAGGATAAGGCTCATGGGTTCGAGACGGCGCAAAAGCGCCTTTTCACCATGAGGATTTAGATGACGACTTCCTTCGCTGCCGGCGCTCGCACCGCTTCTTTCTCGCCGAATACGCGCTCGAACCCGGCCAGGAAAGCATCCACCGCGTCACTGATCATCTGCTCCTTGCTTTCGAGCACCGGGGACTCGTAAATGAATTTTCGAACGCCGTAATAGAAAATCCCGCTGTGGAACACCCAGGCCATTTCCAGTTCGGCCGCATTCGGCCTGTTTTGCGCCGAAAGCCCGACCTGATGCCGGCACTCCCGGATGATACGAGAGAGTATCTTGTCGCGCACGATGCCGACATACCATCGGTTGATGTCCAATCCCTTCAAGCCGGAATAGAGATAGATGCGAAGCCATTTGCGGCTGAAGGTCACCTTCGTATAGGCGTCGTAGAATTCCTTTAAGCGGTCGCGGAGCGGCCGCGAGCGATCGGCGAGTAATTTCTCCCACCCGCTGTCCATCGGCTCCAGATACACGGTGCGATAGACTTCCTTGATCAAATCGTCCTTGCTAGGAAAATAGCGGTAGAGAAGCGGCTGCGTCACCCCCAGCCGGCGCGCCAGCGCGCGCGTTCCGCCGCCAAATCCCTCCTCGGAGAAAAACTCGGTGGCTTTTGCAACGAATTCCTGGCGTCGTTCGTCGGGCGACAGGCGGCGCTGCTTGGTACGCGCGCGTTTGGAAGCGGGCTTCTTGCTCATGAGCCGGCGGGTAGCGGAACTTCACCGGCGCCGACAAAGCGTCCGAAGCCTCCGCCCACAAACAAAAGCGGCTCTTTACCATTGTACGCATAGGCCTCGACGGCACCGAGGAAAATCACGTGATCGCCGCCATAATAGCGGTTAACGGCGCGGCATTGGAAATGCGCGACGCTACCGTCAAGAACCGGCGCACCGCCAAGCCCCGCCTTCCAATCGACGCTCGCGAAGCGATCCGGCGACGGCTTTGCAAATTTGGAAGCGAGCGGCTGCTGCGAAGCACCAAGCACATTGACCGTAAAATGCGTAGCGTTTTGAAAGATAGGGAGCCCTTGCGAATACATCCCCAAGCTCCAGAGCACGAGCGGAGGGTTGATCGACACCGAAGCAAACGAGTTGCAGGTCAAGCCATAGGGTTTACCGTCGTCCGCCATCGCGGTGACGATGGTGACGCCGGTGGCAAAGGTACCGAGCGCGTTGCGGAAATCTCGGGGATCGATGGCCGAACTGCCGCTCGCCAGCTCATTGGCGGGGTCTGGCTCGGTGACATGCTTCGGCTGGTCGTTCATCCCTCTTCGCCTCAAAGCGTCAGGTTTTCGGAAGGCAGGCCAAGCGCGACCCGCCCATAATTGGTGCCCGCCGCATCGAAATTGAATGCGATGTGGGAATTGATCGCGTGGGCATCGCGGAATTGCCGTTGCAAGGCGCCCGACGTGTAAAGCCCGCGCGCGCCGCTTGCGGCAAAGAGCAGTGAGACGGCCTCCGTGCACAGATTGACGGAAAAGGCCCCATCTCGCCGCATTTTCGTTTTGGCAGCAATATCGGGAACCTGGCCTTGCCGCGCTTGCGCCAACGCCTCGATGCAGGTGGAACGCATGATCAGCCGCGCCGCATCGATCTTGGAGGAGGCTTCGGCGATCTTGATTTGGGTGGTCTGGAGATCGCCAAGTTTAGCGCGGTTATAGGTCGAGGCGCGATGGCGCGCGAGATCGACATAATCGTCGAGGCAGGCCTGCGCGTTCCCGAGCGCGACGCCGGACAGCACATAGGGAAACAGCGAGAACACCGGCAAGGTGTAGAGCGCATTGGGGTTGATCGCGCTTCCTGGCGTCGCTCCCCCGGCAAGATCGCTGACCGCAACCGTCATCGCCTCGGCCACAAACGCGTCATGCACCTCGACATCGTTCGATCCGGTGCCGCGCAAGCCGGTCGCCTCCCAAGTGTCTTTGATCCGGTAGTCTTTCTTGGGAAGCAGGAAGATGCGGTATTCGATGCCGTCGGCATCATCATCGGAGGACACCACGCTTGCGAGCATATTCCATTCGCTGGCGTCCACGCCCGAAGAGAACGGCCAGCTACCGCGCAGCACATATCCGCCTTCGACCTTTCTGGCCCGGCCCGCCGGAAAAATGAAAGAGGACGCGATGAGGACGTTGGGATCCTTGCCCCACACCATGTCCTGGGCGCGGCGATCGAACATCGCGAGCATCCAATGATGGCTGGCGAGGTTAGCGAAATTCCATGCCGCCGACGCATCACCCTGCCCGATCGCATCGGCGCAGTCGATCAGCGCGACATAATCGAGTTCGGAGCCACCGACGCGTTTCGGCTGCACGATCCTAAACAGCCCGGCCTCATGAAGCTCGCGCTCGGTTTCGGATGGAAGACGGCGCATTTCCTCCGAACGCGACGCGCGGTCCCGCAACCGGGGAATCAGCGCGGTCGCGCGCGACAACATTTCCGCATGAACTTTGGAGCCGGCATCGGACGATGAAGCCGAACTTGCGTTTTTCTTAAGACCGGCATCTGTCATATCGCGGTCCTCCCGAACGCCTCTCATATATGGCCGCTCAAGACGGCTGGGAATGCGGCTTGGCCGGCTGACCGTTGTTTATCGGCCGATCACTAATTAAGGCGCGGCCGGCGTGACCTGTCAATCGAGTTCGGCGGAAGACGGCCCAATCTATTGATGAAGAGCGGCCGCGGCGCGATTGTTGTTACCCGATTCGTTCGCCCAAAATGCCCGCTTCAGCCGCGCCTCGCTGGCGCGCAATAGGCCAGACGCAACAGAGCCGCGCTTGCAGAGGATGTCGGTTCTCGATTGTCTATTGTCAGATCAATCGCTATTCAAGCATGTGACCGCATCATTCTGGCGCGGGCTTCGAGACGGAATATCGATATGGACAAAATCGTTGGAATCGTCGGGCTCGGGATCATGGGCGGCGCGATCGCCCGCAATCTTGTCGAGCGCGGCTGGCGCGTGATCGGCTTCGATACCGACCCTGTCAAATGCGCCGAGCTTGCGGCGGCCAACATCGTCATCGCCGAGAGCGTCAAGCAATTGACCCGCGACGCGCCGATCATCATGACGAGCCTGCCAACGCCAGCCGCGGTCGAGAGCGTCGCGAAGTTAATCGCCGAAGCAAGTGAGCCGCCACGCATCGTGGTTGAACTCTCCACGCTGACATTGGCCGATAAGCTTCGTTTCGAGGCGATCCTGAAAAAAGCGGGGCATTTCCCGCTCGATTGCCCCTTAAGCGGAACCGGCGCGCAGGCCAAGATGCGCGATCTCATCGTTTACGCCAGCGGCGACAGCGCGGCGATTGCCCGCTGCGGCTCATTATTTGCCGATTTCGCCAAGCAAAGCGCCGATCTCGGCGTCTTCGGCAATGGCAGCCGGATGAAATTCGTCGCCAATCATCTGGTCGCCATCCACAATGTCGCGACCGCTGAAGCCATGATTTTGGCGGAACGCGCTGGCCTTGACCCTCAACGCGTGGTCGAAATGGTCGGCCCCGGCGCCGGTGGTTCGCGCATGTTTCAGATGCGCGCGCCGATGATGGTTGAAGGCAAATATGAGCCCGCGACCATGAAGGTTTCCACCTGGAAAAAGGACATGGCAATCATCGCCGAGTTCGCCGACGATGTCGGCTGCGAAACCCCGTTATTCACGCTTACCCAGCCGGTCTACACCAAAGCCATGGCGATGGGACTGGGCGATCAGGACACGGCTGCGGTCTTCGAGGTCTTGAAGCAAACGATCGTCACGGCTCCCAAATAAGGCCCTCCTGGTGGAGGGGATTTGACGTCCGCGCCCCCGTGACCCCGCGAATTCAACGGCTCCGAATTTCGCGATTCCGCACTGCATCAAAAGCTAGTGGAGAGGATTTGACATTCGCGAACCACTGGATATCGCGGCCGCTTCTCTTACCCAAAGGTCACACTTTGCCCCGTCAAGCGTGGTTATCGCTTGATCATTTACGCCGTCCGTCCGATAAATCGCGCAATCAAGAAAAACATCGATATTTCGACGGAAATTGCTGCGGGAGGGATTCATGACGATATCGCGACGCCAATTTGTCTCCAACATTGCCGGCGCGGGTCTCGCGGCCGTGTCAAAGCCAAACCTTGCTTTTGCGCAGAACAGCGGGCCCATTCGCGTCGGCCTTCTGGCGGCCAAAACCGGGCCGCTCGCCTCCGGCGGCATCGACATGGAACTGGCGCTCACCATGTTCCTGAAGGATCGCGACTACACCCTTGCCGGACGTAAGGTCGATCTGATCGTGGCCGATACCGCCGGCGTTCCGGCGACCGCGCGCACCAAGGCACAGGAGCTGGTCGAGAAGAACGACGTTCACTGCATCATCGGGCCCTTGGCCGCCTTCGAGGCGCTCGCGATCGCCGATTATCTGACCGAAAAGCAAATACCGACGCTTGGGGTCGCCGCCGCCGAAGACATGACCCAGCGGCACCCGAGCCCCTGGTTCGTCCGGCTGACTTCCACCTCGGCGCAATGCGCCTACCCGCTCGCGGAATATTCGGTCAAGGAGCTCAAATACAAGAAAATCGTCACCGTCGCCGACGACTTCGCTTATGGCCACGAAATGTGCGCCGGCTTTCAGCGCGTCTTCGAGGACAATGGCGGCAAGATTATTCAAAAGATTTTCACTCCACTGGCGACGCCGGACTATGGTAGCTACGTCGCTCAGGTGAAGAATGCCGATGCGATCTTCCTCGGCACCGCCGGCTCAAACGGTTTTCGCTTCCTGCGCCAATTCATCGAATACGGCCTCAAAGATAAGATGGCCGTCATCGGCGGCATGACCGCGCTCGATGAATCCGTGCTTCGTAATATGGGCGACGAGGCGCTTGGGATTTTGACCACGAGCTGGTATTCGGCCGAACTCGACAATCCCCTCAACAAGGCTTTTGCGCCCGTCTTCCGCAAGCAATTCAAATATGACCCCGGCTATTATGCCGGCTCGACCTATCTCGCAGGCGAAATTCTGGAAGCCGCCCTCAAAGTCATCAAGGCCAACGCCGAAGACAAAAAAGCGCTTATGGCGGCGATCCGCGGCAATAATGTGCAGACGATACGCGGCCTCGTCAAATTCGACGAATTCGGCGATGTGATTGGCGACGCCTATATTCGTAAAGTGACGCGAAGCGACGGACGGCTGGTCAATTCCGTCATCAAGACCTATCCAGATGTGAGCCAGTTCTGGACTTATGACAAAACCGAATTCCTGAAGAATCCGGTCTATTCGCGCGATTATCCGCCGGCCAAGAATTTGGAGCTATAAAATTTGTGGAAATAGGATGAGCTGCGCCCCACAATAAACGTGCCCCCGCTCTCCAGCGGAGAGAGTATATCGGGAGTGGAACGCGGTATCGGGACACTAAATGCAGTTTTGGATCATTCAGGGTCTGAATAGCCTGTCGCTCGGCGGCCTGTTGTTCCTGCTCTCGTCGGGTTTCTCGCTCATCTTCGGTTTGATGCGGCTTGCCAATCTGACGCATGGCGCGTTTTTCATGCTGGGCACCTATTTCGGTGCCGTCGCGTTGAGATCCTATAGCGGTTTGAACATCTGGGTGACGGCACTCGGCGCCGGCATGGCGGTTGCCGCGATCGGCGGCTTGTTCGAACGGTTGGTGCTGACCCGGCTGAAAAGCAATCCGCTCGGACAGGTGCTGGTGACGCTCGGCATGTCCTTCATCATTTCGGATGCGTGTCTGGTGCTGTGGGGCGGCGATTCCATTCCGGTGCCGACACCGCATAATTTACAGGCACCGGCGCGGCTGTTTGGTTTCGTTTTCCCGACCTATCGATTGGTGCTGGTCGGATGCGCGATCGTGACGGCAACCGCGCTTTATGTCCTGATCGACCGCACGCGGCTGGGGGCCATGATCCGCGCCGGCGTCGATGACCGCCAGATGGCGCGCGCGGTCGGCATTCCGGTCTCGCGTCTCTTCACCATCGTGTTCTGCCTCGGCGCCGGCATCGCGGGCGCGGCCGGCGTACTCGGCGGACCGATATTGTCCGCCTATCCCGGCCTCGATGCCGACATGCTGCCGCTGGCGCTGATCGTCGTCATTCTCGGCGGCATCGGCAGTCTGTTCGGGGCCTTTGTCGGCAGTTTCATCATCGGCTTCATCTATACGTTCGGCACCGCGCTGTTTCCCGAACTCGCCTACATCATCCTGTTCCTGCCGATGATCTTCGTCATTGCGTTCCGCCCGCAGGGCCTGTTCGGGCGTGTTTCCGCATGAAGTGGATCGGAGGAGCCCTCATCGCCGCGGCATTGCTGCTGCCGCCGTTCGTAGCCGGTGATTTCTACATCAATCTCGCCAGCCAGATCTTCATCGCCGCGATCTTCGCGATGAGCCTTAATCTCCTGGTCGGCTTCGGCGGCATGACCTCGCTCGGTCACGCCTCTTACCTCGGCGTTGCCGCCTACCTCGCTGCATTGCTA
>DATGJS010000049.1:0-8078 GCA_035295025.1 Bradyrhizobium sp. | reverse complement strand
GCCGTTATGAGTTGCCAGGATGGCGGGTTACGCCTTCGGCTCCAACCCGCCCTGCGAGCTATCCTTTCATCCTGAGAGTCTGACCGGAAATGCAGACCGTAAAATCAAGAGTTCACGATCGTCATTGCGAGTGTAGCGAAGCAATCCATGAGGTTTATCTGGAAAAAATGGATTGCTTCGTCGCTTGCTCCTCGCAATGACGGCAATATAGCGTCTTTCACCTACCTGAATTCCCAGTCAGGTTTTGACCAATTGCTATGGAATAGGAATGCAATTGCTCCCCGAAATACTGCAATTGCTTCCTGAATAAGATGGATCGGTGATTCTGTCTGAGGCGCGGCTCCCGCATACACGCCATGCGCAAATTGCCCGTCGTGCCAATCTGTCGCAGGCAAACGCGCTTGCGGCGTCGGGCAAATCAGAACGATCTTCTCGCCCATCCCGCCTCGATGAAGAGGGACGTTCGCGCGATCGTCACGACACGTGAGGCGGGATGCGATGGACGCGGATGGCACGTCAGACGAATGTGCCTTATCGCGGACGGTGAAGTCGCGTGGTCCCGGCCTCCCGATGCTGAGGTCAAGCTCGCAAGATGATCTCGCGGGCGACGGGGGCAAGAAAGCCCGGTCCCCGAGGAGATCGCGATATAAGCCGTAAACCATCGCGCAGGGAATGCCGGTTGATCCGGCCAAACCTGTGGAGACTGCCGCCTGCTTTTTTGTTGCAGGTGGACCATGGGTGAGGTCGTCACCCGGCATTCCCTGCGCTCTCTTCATTTCCGGGAGCCCAATTATTTGCACCACTCGGGCGCGAACGCGTCGCGGGATCCTTCTCCCTCGCCCCGCTCTTGTCCGCCGAAGCCCGCCTTCTGGCGAAGGCGGATGCGGGGCGAGGTTATCCGACTGTTGGAGCCGTGTTTCAGATGTTGCGTGGAGGCACCTGCGCGTGCTTCACATGCACCTTCCATCCGCCGGTAAATGGGTCTCATTCTGACGAAACGAAATTTCCCGGCCTGTCGGAAACGCTGGAGCGTGTATGGCATCCTATTCTGAAGACCTCCACGCCGCGGCGCTTGCCTATCACCGGTTGCCGCGGCCGGGTAAACTCGAAATCCAGGCGATCAAACCGCTCGCCAATCAGCGCGACCTCGCTTTGGCTTATTCTCCGGGCGTTGCCGCCGCCTGCACTGAAATCGCCAACAACCCGGCGGAAGCCGCCACGCTCACCTCGCGCGCCAATCTGGTCGCGGTGGTCAGCAATGGCACGGCGGTGCTGGGTCTTGGCAATATCGGCCCGCTCGCCTCCAAGCCGGTGATGGAAGGTAAGGCGGTCCTGTTCAAGAAGTTCGCCGGGATCGACGTTTTCGATATCGAGATCGCCGCCGACACGATCGAACGCGTGGTCGAGACGGTGGCGGCGCTTGAGCCGACCTTTGGCGGGATCAATCTTGAAGACATCAAAGGACCGGAGTGCTTCGAGATCGAGGCGCAGCTCAAAGCGCGCATGAAGATTCCGGTGTTCCACGACGATCAGCATGGCACCGCCATCATTGTCGGCGCCGCCATCACCAACGCGCTTCTGCTGAACGGCAAGGAACTCGCCGATGTCAAGATCGTTTGTTCGGGAGCGGGCGCGGCGGCGATTGCCTGTCTCAATCTCCTGGTTTCGATGGGCGCGAAGCGCGAGAACATCTGGGTGTGCGACATCGAAGGCGTCGTCCATGAGGGCCGCACGAAACTGATGGATCGCTGGAAGGCGGTCTATGCCCAGAAGACCGACAAGCGGGCGCTGACTGAGGTCATTCCCGGCGCCGACATCTTCCTCGGTCTTTCCGCGCCCAATGTGCTCACGCCCGAAATGGTCAAGCAGATGGCCGACAAGCCGCTCGTGATGGCGCTTGCCAATCCCAACCCCGAGATCATGCCGGACGAGGCGCGAAAAGCCCGCCCCGATGCGATGATCTGCACCGGGCGGTCTGATTTTCCCAACCAGGTCAATAATGTCCTTTGTTTTCCGTTCATCTTTCGCGGCGCGCTCGATGTGGGGGCGACCGCCATCAACGAGGAGATGAAAAAGGCCGCGGTGGACGCGATCGCGCAACTCGCGCGCGATCCGCCGGTGGATGCGCTCGCGCCCGGTTTCGACAGCGGCGAAGCGCAGGGTTTTGGTCCGGGTTCGCTCATTCCAAGCCCGTTCGATCCGCGATTGATTTTGCGCATCGCGCCCGCGGTGGCCAAGGCCGCGATGGATTCGGGCGTGGCAAGCCGCCCCATTGCGAAGTTCGAAGACTATGCGACGCAATTGGAACGCTTTGCATTCCGCTCCGGGCTTGTCATGAAGCCGGTATTTGCCAAGGCCAAGACCCAACCGGTTCGGGTGATCTACGCCGAAGGTGAAGACGAGCGCGTGTTGCACGCCACCCAAGTCGTCTTGGAAGAAAACCTCGCGCGGCCGATTTTGGTCGGCCGTCCGTCCGTCGTCGAAGCACGGATCAAGCGGTTTGGTCTCGCGATCAAAGCCGGTAAGGATTTCGATCTCGTCAACCCCGAGGATGATCCGCGCTATCGATCTTATGTGCAGTCCTATATCGACATCGCCGGCCGGCATGGCGTGACCCCCGACGCCGCCCGCACGATGGTCAGGACGAATGCTACCGTGATCGCGGCGCTTGCGGTCAGCCGTGGTGAGGCCGACGCGATGATCTGCGGCGTCGAGGGCCGCTATATGAGCCATCTGCGTCATGTCAGGGAAATCATCGGTTTTCGGCCGGGGGTGAGCGATTTCGCGGCGCTGGCGCTTCTCATCACCCGCAAAGGCGCTTACTTCATCGCCGATACCCAGGTGCGGCCGAATCCGAGCGCCGAGGAAATCGCCGAAATGGCGGCCTTGGCGGCGATTCACGTGCAGCGCTTCAACATCAAGCCCAAAGTCGCGTTCGTGTCGCATTCCGATTTCGGCAGTTATGATACCGAATCGTCGCGCAAAATGCGCCGTGCCACGGCGCTTCTGCGGCAGAACCATCCCGAGATCGAAGCCGATGGCGAAATGCAGGGCGATACCGCGCTCTCCGAAGCGGCTCGCAAGCTGATTTTGCCGCATTCTCAGCTCGAAGGAGAGGCCAATATTTTGATCATGCCCAATCTCGACACCGCCAACGTCGCCTATCAAATGATCAAGTCGCTTGCGGACGCGCTGCCGGTGGGGCCGATCCTTATTGGTCCCTCGCGGCCTGCGCATATTCTAACACCGTCGGTGACCGCGCGCGGCATTCTGAACATGACGGCGATTGCGGCCGTCGAAGCCCAGGAATTTGCGGCCCGCCAGCAGCCCTCTCTCTTTAGCTAGTAAGCCAGAAAGTCCGGTCGGCGGAACCGGGCCGATTGATTGTTTGAAAAGCGGATGCGGAACGCCCATAATCAACCTCGCGTTTAGCGAACCAGCGGAGCCAGTGAGGCCGACCATGCCAGCGTTCATTACCTTCGGACGAATTTTATTTGCCGTGCTTTTTATTTTCTCAGGGGCCGCCAAGCTTTTGGACTTGGCCGCGACGGCCCAGATGACCGGGAAGATCGTTTTCCCCGCGGCGATCGCGGCTTATGCCACTCAGATCGAAAGCATCACGGGAATGGCGATGCCGCAAATGCTCGCGATTGCCGCGGGCGTGCTTGAGGTCATCTGCGGGGTCATGATCGCGCTCAATTTCGGGGCTCGTTTTTTCGCGATCCTGCTGATTTTGTTTGTGGCGGGTGCGACGTTCTATTTTCACGATTTCTGGAATCAAAGCGGTATTGAAGCCAGAAACAATCTGGTTCATGCGCTGAAAAATCTATCGATCATCGGAGCGTTGTTTATGATCGTTGGATATGGCCGCCCCGCCAAATCCCGAGAGCCGGCTTACGATGTTTGAGATATCCGTCGCCACGGCGTCACGCGAACTTCATGTTCCGCGTCGAGAATTTGGCTTTCGCCGGGGGTGAGGCCGTGGCGCGCCAAAATCTCCTGAGGTGTTTGACTTGGCACGCCGGAGAATACCGGCTCTCCGCCGGGAAGCCGCACGCGAGGGGCTTGCGAGAGCCAGAACGTGTCGTAGCGTTCCATGAACATGTCGAAAACGTCGGGACCGCCAATGATCGCGACGGTGCCGGCGCGAATGCCGGCGTGATCGCAGGCCGCCTCAAAAGAGGCTCCGGCCGGATTCCAAAGCGTCGCCTTCGGATCGGATCGATCATCCGCGATCGCGCCGACCGTCCGGGTCAGGATGATCCGTTTTCGTTGGGGCGAATTCGGCTGTCCTTCATGGGAGTGGCGGCCGTGCACGATCAAGTCCGCTCGATCGAGAGCGGCGGTGAAAAACCGCTTGTCGCCCTCGAACGTCAATTCTTGCGGCATCGCACGGTGGCTATCCGCCAACATTCCGTCGGCGGAAACGATGACATAGCCGTCAATGCGAAGTGCCGGCACGGCGTCTATCGACGTTCTCTGGGTCGGTTATTCCGAAATCGTTTGCACGACGCTCGATACCGGCCGCGAGCTGACCGTGGGCAGTTTGGCGTCCTTCAGAATCTCCTCGTCATATTGAGGAAGGGTCTGGACCGGCGCTTTGGCCTTCATCTGCACTACTTTATAGCCGCCCGCTTTCAATTTGCGGAGCAAGGCCGGGAGTGCCTCGGCGGTGTGCTTGTGAAAATCATGCATCAGGATGATGCCTTTGCCGAGCTTGTCGAGCTTCTTCATCGTCACATCGATGACTTGCTGGGGGTTGCGCGCCTTGAAGTCGAAGGAATCGAGGTCGCAGGAGAACATCGCGATGTTGCGGGTGCCGAGATAGGTGACCATTTCGGGCGGGTGTTGCAGCGCCGGGAAACGGAAGAAAGGCGCCGGCGAGACGCCGCCCAGCGCCCACTTGACGGCGCTAAAGCCCTTCTCGATCTCTTCCTTGCGCTGATCTTCGCTCAGTTTTTTGTTGGTGAGGGTCGCGTGCGACCAGGTATGTGCGCCGATGGTATGGCCGGCGGCCGCGACCTGTTTCAAGATTTCGGGGTAATAGGTCGCATGTTTTCCGATCGAGAAGAAAATACCGGTCGTGCATTCGTCGGCCAGCGTCTTGAGAACCGAAGGCGTATTTTGCGGCCAGGGGCCGTCGTCAAACGTCAGGACGACTTCCTTGTCGCGAAGGAAGTCGAGCTGTTTGAAATGCTCGAAACCGAATCCTGGGCCGCCCGTGGTGTCGATCTCGACGACGCGGCCGATTCCAAGCGCGTCAGGATTGGCGCAAGCCGGCTTGGCCGGCGAAGGTGCGGCTGCCGGCGCGGCGTCGGGCTTGGCGGCCGGGGCTTGCGGCCAGGCAGCGCCGGTGCTGCACAATGAAAGGATGCTTGCAAAGATCAATCCTGCTGCAATTCGCATGTCGTTCTTCCTTAAATCTTTGGATCGCGCAGATTTCCTCGGGGGTTCCCATTCACTATCATAGCCTAGTTGGTGGGTTACGCCATATCGGCGTTGGCAGGGGCTTCGTTTTCACATTTCGGGCGCTTTGGGCATCGAACTTCGCGACAAGCCTTCAAGAGCGTGGGCCCATACACCAGGGCAGCGGCATCAGCGGCATGTAACTTTGGTTCCATTCGCAGATCGATTCCGGCCCGCGCCGCATGAAAGCATATTTAACCGGCTCGGCTTGGCCGACCAGGAGTTGCAGGACAAACAACACGAGAGCGATGGGAAACGCCCATTTGTGGAAACGCAGATCGGGCAAACGGCCGAGCAAGAATGCGCCCGCGAGAATGATTAGCGGATCGGTAAAGACGAAATATTCGGACTTCAGTCCCCGGCGGACACCGAGCGCGTCGATTCCCATGGCCGCGAGCAGCAGCAAGAGGGCCTGGACCGCGGCCTGACGTTCACCTCGCGACCATGCATAGACGATGCCGGGTACGATCAGCCATGTGAGGAAGACCGTAGGGCGTGGGGAGGAATGGAAGACAAAGGAGTATCGGGCTATCACCGAGGCAATGCCATCCAAGAAAAGCCGGAAAATATCCCCAAGGTTTGACTGGCCGGCGGCGCTAACCGCTCCAGCGTCGGCGAAAGTCAGCATTTTTTCAAGAGGATTGAATACGGCGATCACATTGCCCGCGTTGTAGTCGAGGTTGAGCGCAAGCAAAGCCATGAAGGCGCCCGTTGCGAGTGCCGCCATCGACGCGACGGTTTCGGCAACGCTGATTCGCCAGATCGCGGCATAGACGATCATGCAACCGCCGACGAAAAACAGGAGGGCCGCTTGATAGATTCCGAAGCGGCTAAACATCAGCGGATGAAATCCGGAGGCATCGAGCAGCGGGCGGTCGAGACCCGTGGCAATCAGGGGAGCCGCCAGCCAAGTGGCGGCAAACGCGGCGATCATCGCCAGAATTGTGAGGAGGAACGCCGTTCGACCACGCCAAAACGGCGCGCTGGCGCTTTCCGCGCTTCCAAATGGCAGGATGAGCAGCGGCAACGCCGCGATCAGCAGGATCGTTTGTACTTTGTTTTCCAGGCCGAGCACGCAAAGTGCGGCCGCAAGCGCCATCCACAACGGACGTGTCGGGCTCGCGCGGCGTCCGATCACGATCAAAACCATCAAGGCGAAGGTAACTGGACACGCCGCCACGAGTTCGGTGCGCAAAATACGAGTGTGCACGGCAAGGCCGCCGGAGAAAGCGAATGCAAAGGTTGCCATCAAAGCCAGTCGCCAGTCGCGTGCGATGGCGCGCATCAGGCCGGCGAACACCATCACGCAGCCGGTTGCGATCATCCACGCCAGAATCCGGCCGGCGCGAACGGCGCCGGTCATGGCGGTGTCAAAGGCCTGAGAGTCGGAAGGCGCGGGCATGGTCGAGAGCGAATAGGAATTAAGCAAGCCAAGCCCGTGCAGAATCGTAAACCAGACTTTGACCGAGAGAATGGTGATATAGCCGGTGTGGTCGAAGAAATGCTGCGGCTTGCCGTCATTCAAGGCGAGCGCGTTGTAGATCACCATGAAATCCATATCGGCGTTGCGCCAATAGACCAAAGCGTAGCCGTAAAGCAGGAAGGAGACGGCCATGCCGGCGACGATCGCCACCAATCCCCACCGCCAACCCAGAAAGGTCAGCGGGGCTAGGGCATCAAAAGCCGCGCGGGGCGGTGTTCGAGACGCTGAGGCGGAGGAGAGTAATTGGGCCATGTCGGCGGTGTTGTAACTGAGCCGGCCGCCCAAAGCGATGGGGCTGCTACGGCTCTCCAAAATCTAGCGCAGCGGAACGATGAAATCTGTTCCTTCGCCGGTTTCGCCTGCCGCGATGCCCTGATCGGAGACGATGATCGACCCGCCGGCCGAAACCGTCTCATAAATTTTCGCCATCACTTCCGCGGGCCAGTTGAGACGATCCAGGGCCTCGGTCGGGCTATCTGGCATGGGCAACGGCTTTGTCGCGATCGACCCAAGACTCGCGCTCTTGCGGCCGCGTGAGCTGTGCTCTTCCTCACCGCGCCGGTCGGCGGCTTTGAGAGGCAGTGAGACCACCGACCAATGCAAGAGCTTGGCGTCGCCGCTATCGACCTGTGCCGTGAAAATATGCGTGCCCAGCGGCCGTTCGTCGGCTGTAATCATCACCGGCACATCGAACAGTGGTGAGAAGTTCTGCCGGACGTAAAGCTTTGAATCCTTGCGACTGACGAAAACCGCGATTGGGCCGGAATGTTTGAGCGCAAGAGAATCGAGCTTTGAAGCCGCGGCTTTCGCGACATCGTCTTTCGGATCGTTCTTGAGCGATGTATCATTTTCAACCGGTGCAGGCGGCACGCTCGTTTTCGCCGTCTCGGCCGGTTTTTCGCTTCTGATCTGAACTTCGGTCTTCGGCATTTGCGCCGAGGAGATCGTGGCCTCGTTCGGCTTGAACATCTCACGCGTCACGGCCTCAGGCTTCGTGGATGGATCGTTTGTGGTTTCGAGCGGTTTGACCTCGCTATCTGATGTCGCGGCATCTGGTTTGTTGGAAACCGCGCTCTCGGTCGGTCGCCGGATCTGTTTGTCAGCCGATGTTTCGGAGATCACTTTTGAA
>DATGJS010000048.1:0-2004 GCA_035295025.1 Bradyrhizobium sp. | reverse complement strand
TATGCGAGCCCGACCATAGACACCTCCATCGGCTTTCCGCTCGACAGAGAATCCCGCTTTGACGCAAACCGCAACCGAGATGTGTGAATGCGATAGCGCGAAAGCGTGGGGAGGGATAAAGAAAGCCCGTGCAAGAATTCTCACCTCGGCTTTAACGTGATCGCTTCCGCCGTCGCGGCTTCGACCGCGGCGCGGCTATAAAGCAGCGGCACATATTGGCCGGTGGCCCAGAGCGGGGCGAGATCGCGGTAATGCGCGCTGAACGGATCGCCGGATTGGCCGGGCGCGTTGACCGCGCGGCTGGCGTCCCAATTGCCGACATCGAGCACCATGCGGAACGACGCGCCTGCCGTGAGACGGTAATCGGCCCGCCGATAGGTCGCCGCGCGCGGCACGTTGGCGGCGCCACCATAGGCGAGCGGCCCGACGATGAGTTGCGACGCCGTCGCCTTGTCGGCGAGCGGCATCAAGGCGTGGTCGAATTGTGCGACATGCAAACGTCCCCAGCGCCACATCTGGGAATCCGCGCCCAATTTGTCGGCGACATCGGCAACCGCGCCGCCGAGGCTTTCCAAAAGCACGCGCTCGCGCGCCGCTTTCGGATCGGACCCTAACGCGGCATCGGGGGATTCGAGATAGGCGACGACAGCCGAAATGCTGGACGCCTCGGGCGCGATGAGATCGGCGGCCTTGGGAGCGGTAACCTTGAGCAGCGCCGGGCCGAGATGATTTGATATCCACACCTCAAACACGGCGGCCGCCGCGCTGTCGGCGCCGTCGCGCGCATCCCAGGCTTTCAAGAGCTCAAGGCCTTTTTTGGCGTTGGGATCATCGGAGGAAAGCGGCTTCAACAACGCGATCAGCCGGCGCGCTAGCATCGAGGTGTCGTCGTTCTGCAAATCCATGGCGTCCGCGAGCGTCATTTTGTTTTTATGCTTTAGCACTTCGGTGATGCGCTGCCAGCGCGCGGGGTCCGCCCATTCGAAACCGATTTTGCGCGTCGCAATCGGATATTGATCAGGCAAGTTCATCTGGTTGGCGGTGGCGATGAAACCTTCCTTGGGGCGATAGACGCGCGGCAATTGATCGGCCTCGATAAAGCCTTGCCATTCGTAGCGGCCATCGCCCGGCACCGGCATCAACCCGTCATAATTGATACGGCGCGGCGTCTTGGCGCCGGGAATCCAGCCGATATTGCCTTTGACATCGGCATAGACCTGGTTTTCCGATGGCGCGCCCCAGCGCCGCATCGCGGCGACAAAGCCATTCCAATCTTTCGCGGTCATGTAATCGGAGGAGCCGAAATAGGCGGAGGTGCCGGGCTCAAACCAGATCGAGCGCACGGCGAAAGCACGCTTATTGGCCGCATCGGTATAAATCACCGGCCCGTGGCGGGTGAATTTCAGCTCAACCTCGCGCGCGCTTTCGCCCTTGACCTCGATCTTCTCACGCACCGTGCGCATCGATTCCCAACCGTCGCGGTAGCGGTATTGGTTCGGGTCAGTGGGATTAAGCTCGTAGACATAGAGGTCTTCCTGATCGACGTTGAAGATGGTGAGACCGAACGCGATCGTGCCATTATGCCCGATGGAAATTCCGGGCAGCGCGGGTTCGCCCGCGCCGATCACCGAGAGACCCGGCGCGTTGAGGCCGACGATATAACGGAGCGACGGCACGCTGTGCTCGCGGTGCGGATCGTTCGCCAGGATCGCGCGGCCCGTGGCGCTGCGCTCAGGCGCCACCACCCAATTGTTGGAGCCGATGGTGTCGCGCTGCCCGTCGGCCTGTGCAAGATAAGTGTCGGGATCGTGCGCCAACGCGGCTTTCTGGTCCTTGCCCATGGCAAAGGCGACCGGCCGCGTGGCCAGATCATAGGCCGCGAGCACACCCTTCGGGACGCCGCAGGGATCGAGCCCCTCCGGGATTTTCGTGGTCCAGGCCGGCTCCAGCCTGACGCGAAAACGATCGGCTTCGAGGCCGGCCGCGCAGGCGACCAGCGCGCGC
>DATGJS010000047.1:0-24182 GCA_035295025.1 Bradyrhizobium sp. | reverse complement strand
ACCAGTCTTGCTATCCGGTAGCAGCAGCAATCCGCGCTCAAAATCTATGTATTCCCACTTGAGATGCAGGATTTCGCGAAGGCGTGCACCTGTCAGAACGAGAAGCCTTATGGCCGCTGCGGTGTATGCGTCGATCTTGATCCGTCGATTCTCAGGTTTTGGGGCGTGCTTCGAGGTCGGTTTGGTTTCGTCAACTTCATAGGGAGTTCCAACGGTCTCAGCTTCTCGAATGGCACTTCCGAGCCGCGCTAGCTCCTCGGAGCTGAGGAAACGTTCTCTGCGATTTTCACGGAACGCACGAATGCCTTTGGTGGGATTATGACCTACCGCGACAATGTTGCATGTCGCGGCATAACGGAAGATCGACGAGATGCATTCCATGACCCGGTTGGCAGTCATGGGTTTTTTCGCTCCGATTTTCTGGTGAAGCTCCGATAGATCGGATGTCGAAATCTGCTCTAGCTTGATCCGGCCAATGACGGGACCGGCATGCTTGCGAATGGCGATCCGATAGTTTGCGATGGTGCCGGGTTTCAGCTTCGGCTCGGCTTCCTCAGAGAGGTACCGTTCGGCAAACTCGCTGAACGTTAGGGATTGGCGTTCGTGAAGCCGATCCTTCATGGGGTCGCTACCCAAGGCGACTCTAGCGAGCAGCGTCTTGGCCGTCTGACGGGCTTCCTCAGGTGTGAACTCACGCGATCCAAAATAGAACCGCCGTTTGGCGACACGTCGCCCTCCGGCTCCCGGCCTGTATTCGATAAACCAACTCAGTGAGCCGCTCGCGCCGACCCGCACGCCGAATCCCGCCAACTCGGCGTCATAACCGATGCTGGGCAGGGGACCTTTTGCGAGCGCGTCTACAGTGCGTTTGGAAAGTTTGGTTGGCATACCAGAGCTGAAAAGCGGCTTCGGTTTGTTCTCCGTGTCGCCACCGTGTCGCCACCGTAGCGGAAAACACAGGACACCGCCGAAATCGAAAAGTCAAACAATTCCTGTAAAATCAGTTACTTATGACACATGGGGAAATGTGGGGCATCGCAAGGAATGAGCCCAAAACGTACTCATAACCTGAAGGTCATAGGTTCAAATCCTATCCCCGCAACCAAATCTGAATAAAATCAGCCAGTTAGGTAGACCCTAACTGGCTCTTTTCATTTTTAGACCTAGCACAGAGCTAGCACAAACGTACACCAGCCCGCTTCGTGCCATAGTTCCCCGGAACTGGGGGCATAAGAGATTCTCGGCGGATTGGTGCAGGTCTATATGCGCGGCCGCATCTGGCATTGCTCCGCATCCATGGATGGCAGCCAGTATCGCGAAAACACCAAGGAGGAGGACCTCCCCCAAGCAAAGCAATTCGCCGAAGACTGGTATTTGGCCCTTCGGGGCAAGTCACGCGCGGGCCTCCTCACCAAAAGCGCGAAAACCTTCCAGAACGCCGCCGATGTCTTCACGGACGAGTACGCGACCATCACCCAGGGCGAGCGCAGCAAGAAATGGATGGCGGGCCATCAAATCCGGCTGAAGCTTCACCTGCTCCCCTTTTCGGCCCGATGGGACTATCCGAAATCAATGAGGGAACGGCGCAGGAATATCGCATCTTTCGGATGACCGGCGAATCCATTGACGCGTCCGACCTGAAAAAACTCCTTTGCTTTCGACGGCCATTCGAAAAGTGATGACGCATGACCACGACTGTGATTCACTTCGGCCTCTGTTTGAGTTCGCTAAGTGTCCATTCAATGAAGATTAGCGCAAGGGATCTTGTGTCGGCAGTAGATCGACCCACGGATTGAATACGGGCGCGTGGGCTTTTTGGTAGTCGCTGACATCACGAGACACGATTGTCAGTCCGTGATGAAGCGCCGTCGCCGCGATGATGAGATCAGGCTGTGAGAAAGTGTGACCTGCCTTGCGGCCTTCCTCGACCAAGAGTCGCCATTTGAACATGACATCTTCGGAAATAGCGAGAACGCGTTGCTCGAACATTGGCCGCACCTTGTGCGCGATCCAATCATTAAGCTCAGCGCGGCGATTGGCGTCCGTGACGAGTTCGATACCGAACCGGATTTCGGCGAATGTCACAGAGCTCACATAGATAAGGTCAAGTGGCTGATCGGCAACGAAGGCTACGACTTTGCGTTCTGGCTTAGGGCGGCGCAATTCGGAGAGTACGTTGGTGTCAAGCAACCAGCCGCTCACAAAGAGACCTCGCGCACAGGCATTTCTGTACGCCTCGGTTCAATTTCAACATCACGATGCGGAGAGGCTTGCATTGCGGCAATTAATACCTCACCCGTGAGATCGCCTTTGAGACGGCGAAACTCATCGGCTGAAATAATAACGACCTCATCGCGCCCGTGGACGGTTACATGCTGCGGCCCATCGCTATGGACACGACGCACCAATTCGCTGAAGCGGGCTTTTGCATCCTGCAACAGCCATCGTCCCGACTTTATGAAACGCGAGCGCTTACGGGTCTTCGTCGGTTTCGTTTTCGATGATTTTACGATTCTGGTCATAATGACTAGAATAACATAAATGCGAAGCGCGTTTCAATAGTCGTTCTTGGGGCCGCTCACGGTACAAAGCGATTGAAAAGTAAGCGTAAATTGCGATTTAGGGCACTTTGGCTGCCCGGAGCCGCATCACGTCTTCCAGAAGGCGCTCGCGGGTCATTTCCTCGCGGTTCATTTCATTGAGATCATCATCCATCATCGCCTCCGATCTCATTCAGCGGAGGCGACCCTTCGCCGTTGCGCCTCAAGGCTTCGCCCACCTCGCGCGATCGCCGAGCGCACTTTACTGCAGCAGCTCGCTCGGGGCCTTATCCTTGATGACCCTCCATTTTTCGTTGGCGGTCTTGACGTTGCCAGCAATGTCCTTATTCCAGCGTTCGGCCACCACGGGCGCGAAGTTGAGATAGAGCTTGTTGTCGACGATCTTCCAAACGGTCGGATCGCCGTCAACCTTGACGCCGTTCGCCGTACCGGCCGCGCAGAATCCGCCATATTCGGGCAGATACTTGGCCGGATCCTTCAAGAAGCGTTCCTTGTGGTCTTCCGAAGCAAAGCGATAGGTCGCTCCATCATGCTGGGCGGTGATGGTGGCGTTAATTTCCGGTCCGGGTCCGGCTGCGAGGGCCGGAGCACCTGCGGCAAGGAAGTATGTAACGGCATCAAAAGACCCGAGTGGCCTGTGCCTCGTGATGAGGGGCCGTAGAACCGAACAGCAGCGAAACATGCGGCCTCGTCATTTAAAACAGCTCCGACACGCATAGGTTGTTTACTGTAAATCAACGGATAAAATCTAGCATCGGGATATTATCTTTCATGATGCTACCAGGGAGCGTGTTCGGCTCGCCCGCCTAATCGACGCTGAAGCCGGTGGAGAAATAAGCCGCCGATCTCGCCCGCCGATCCGACTTGTTCCGATCCGAAACCGCGTCCCTTCCTCTTCCTTCGCCGGTCGCCGCTTTTGAGGCGCCTACCGACCATTCGTTTCTTCCCATCCGGGGTTTTCCGCCAATGATGCAAGGGGCCAACCATGTCCAGCTCGCCTGATTCTGCTTCCCTGAACGGTACGCGTTGCGACGTCGCCATCATCGGCGGCGGGATCGCAGGTCTTGCCGCTGCCGCCTATGCGGCCGCGGCTGGCCATAGCACGGTGCTCCTGGAGCGCTTCGCATTCGAGAATACGATGGGAGGTTCGGGCGGATTGTCGCGGATGTTCCGCGTGATGTATTCGGATGCGCCAAACGCGATGCTGGCGGAGACCTCGCTGGCGCTTTGGCAGGAGTTGGAAGTGGCGACCGGGCAGCGGGTGCTCGATCGCACCGGCCTTCTCTTTTACGGCACCGACAAGGGCGGCGCCACGGTCGAGGGGCAGCTCAAGCAATGCGCCGAGACGATGACCGGGCTTGGCATTCCCTATCAGCGCCTGTCGCGCGAGGAGCTTTTGTCGAGCTACCCCATCTTCAGGACGCTTCCGCTCGATTATTACGGGCTGGTGCAGCACAACAGCGCGGTGATTCACGCCAATGTCGCGATTAACGCGTTTCAGATGCGCGCGAGGGCCGCCGGCGCCCAGCTTTTCGACAACACGCCGGCGCGAGTGTCCCCGCCGAGCATTCCCAACGGGCTGTACACGGTGACGACGCCGGGCGCCACGTTCAATGCCAGCCGCATCATTTTTTGTCCGGGGTCCTGGACCAATGATGCCATCCGGCCGATGGGCTTGCAGGTCAATTTGAACATTTGGGTGCTGAGCGTTGCCTATTGGCCGATCGAGCCCGGCGCGACCTGGCCGATGTGGTACGAGTTCGGCCCTCAAATCAGCCCGACCGATCCCAATGCCCTGAACTTCTATGGTTTCCCGCCCACCGATTATCCAGGCATGGTCAAGGCGACGGCCGATTTCACCAATGTGACCGGGACAGACCCGAACACGCTCGACCGCAATCCCGATCCCCGTATCCTTGATCAGGTCGGGACCTTCCTCACGCAGCGCTTCAATGGCATCGCGGCTGTGCCGCAAGACGCCACGACCTGTCTTTACGCGATGAGTGCCGATGGTGAAATGATTCTGGGTACGCTTGGCCACTGGCCGCGAAGCGCCATCTTCACCGGCGATTCCGGGCGGGCCTTCAAGTTCGCGCCGCTGCTGGGACGCATTCTGGTCGAATTCGCTACCACCGGCAGCACGAATTACGATATTTCGCCCTGGGCGATCACGCCGAAGCGGCGCATCTTCTCGGGCTCATAAGCCCCTTCGCTCGAAACGTTTTGGAGCATGATGCGATGAGATCGTAATCGCATCATGCTCCAAAATCGCGTCAGCAGATCAGCTTGTAATCCGCGGGGAATTTTGCAAGCGGGGGAAGGTCGAGATAATCCTGAAGAACCGACTCGGCGACGCAAAGCGCGCCTTCTACCCACGCCTGATCGAAGGAATAGCACGAGCCGGTGATGTAAAGATTCATCGGCGTGCCGAGGATGGCGGTCGCGGGAGCGCGAATCTTACTCATGATGTCGCAGATATTGTAATGCGCCGCCCAGGCGTGATAGCCGGCGCCGTAGGGATTGAGTCCCCAATCCTGGAACACCGTCTGCACGGGGGCCGGGATGGCGCCGGGTGCGGCACCGTGCACTTCGGCAAGCTGCTTCATGACGAGGCTGACAAGCGGACTGTTGCCGGGCATCGCCGTCGGGCCGGTGAGCGGTTGATAGTCCATCGACATCGGCACTTTACGCTCGCCGATGATCTCCAATTCGCGCCAGAACTGGTCGAATTGCATGTCGTCATAGCTGGCGAGCAGGACATAGGGACCGCCGCCGGTTTCGCCCACGGCGTCATTGGCGAAATAATAGATTTGCCGCAGCGGCAAATCGGTGATTGTCGGCCCGCCGACCTTGTCGATCAGCACCGGCATATTGTGGCAGATTTTCGGATCCGCCCACCAAGCTTGATCGAACAGCATGGCGATCTTGCAGGCGGGTTGGTTGATCGAAGACTGAAGATAGAGCTGCACCGGCTCCTGGTTCAGCACATTATCGGGACGGCATCCGCCCGCCACCAGTTCGAGCGACCGGCGCGGCATCGCCAGGAACAGATAATCGCCTTTCACGGTGGTGAGGCCGTCCTGCTCATCCTGGAAATGACAGGTGAACGCGGCTCCGTCATGCTCGAAATTGAGAAGGCGGTGACCCATGACGATGGGCGGAATGCTCTGAACCTTGGCGGCCATCTCGACGATGTTTTTCGCCAGCGAATCGAACAGCAAACCATAGCCGCCGGCCAGTCGGGAATAAGCGCTGTTTGAACCGTAATCGGTGTTCGCTTGCATGGCGTCGGCCGAATTCCAGTTGATCACGTTGGAGGTATAGCCGTTGGCGTCGCTGACATAGTCGAAACCCTCGTCGCCGAGCTGATCGTAGAGCAGATTCCAATAGCCGATATTGTGGACCGGGGTTCCGGCGGGATAGCTCTGCGTCGCCGCCTTTTCCGGCACGGTGCCGGTGGTGAAATATTTGCACCAGTCCTTGCGCGTCCACTTGTCCGATCCCGGCGCAAACAATGTCGTCATGTCGCCGAGGATGGCATCGGCTGTTTGCGATCCATAACCCCGGGCCAGGAAATCCGCGTCGAAATTATAGGGCAGAAGCGCCGGGCTGATGTTGTTCGAATAGATCGTGCGGCCACGCAGGTAGTACATGCGCACCGGCGACTCGACGAACGGTTGCACCAATTCCTGCAACCCGAGTTCCACGATCAAATTTTGCACCAGGATGTGGCCACTATCGATGGAGCGCGGGAAGTTTTCGTCCGTGGAAAAGCGCATCCCGCCGACCTCGACATATTGGCCATCCGCCATGGTTTTGGGAAAGCGGTAGGTGTGGATGCGCCCGCCGACATGGGTCGGCCCCCATTCGAAGAGCTGTAGCGTATCGCCCGGCTTGATCTTGCCGCTTTGTAGCAACCGGTAGGCGGTGTACAGGCCGGACGCACCGGCGCCCGCTATGATGTAACTGGTCATGATCGCCCCTTGCTGGATGGAGATTTTGCGACACGCTTCACGTGTATTATGGATAATTTACTACTGAATTATGGTTAACAAACATTTGCAAAGGCGCCGATCAGAGGACAGCGGCGGGCAAAGCCGCGATGGGTCACGCGCGACGAGAAGCAGGCAGGCGCGATATCGGAATTTCGAGGATGATCGGGGGTCCTGCCGCTTTTCGCGTCAGGTCGCATCGCAACCGACCGTCACGTTTGATTGGTTGGATTAAGAATCGACCTGCGGGGTCACTTGCCGGATCGGCAGATGCGGCCAAGCGTCATGTGGGGTTCGTCCGGCGATGGACGCATCATCATTTTTCGGAATCATCCACCTTCTTCCGCGCGATGACGCCGGCGGCAATCTGCATGGTGGTGCCGGTGGCCCAGCTCAGCCAGATCAGAAGAGCTGTGCTTGAATGTGCGGTTTCGTCGAGCACGATGCCGGATACGGAAATAACCGCCGCGATCGCCGCGAGCACGATACCGGCCGCACTGAGCAGCTCGACCGCATCGGCCCTGGCGCCAAGCCCGGGCCGCAGCGGAAGATGCATGCGGTGATCGGAAGGCGCGACGGGTAAGTCGATCCCGAGATAGAATCCGACGCCACCGTAAACCATCATGGCAAGAACGGTGGCCGCCGATCCGATCAGATCGATGTCGGCGCGCCCGACATGGGCGGCCACAAACAATCCGCACGATGCCCCGGTGAGCGCCAGGCCCGTGCGCTCAAGAATGTGTGCCGACCGGCTGATGGTCGAGCGGGCATTCCATGGGGTTCTGTGCCGGATCATTTGATTTTCATATCAAGTGAGGAGGGCCGAGGGTTGATCAAGATCAAGCGGCTTAGCGGCGACTTAGAATCGAACCACTAACGTGGCCGTTCGATGGCGGTCATGCTCGGATCCATCAGGCCGGAAAGCCGCATCACCCAGGCTCTTTCCGTTGGCCGGAAAGTTCCACGATTTTGCGCCAGTGCTCGGTCTCCGCCGCGAGCATGGCGCCGAATTGGCGCGCGCTGCCAAGGATCGGGACGGCGCCCAATTCGGCGAGCCGTTGGTTGATGAGGGGCTCAGTGAGCGCGGCGTTGATCTCCTGGTTGAGAAGATCGACGATCGCCTGCGACGTGCCGCGCGGGACGCCGACACCGTAGAAGGAACTGGTTTCAAAACCGGGCAGCGTGTCGCTGATCGGCGGAATGTCGGGCAGCACCATTGAGCGTTCTCTTGTGGTGACGCCGAGCGCGCGCAGTTTTCCCGACCGCACCAGTTCGAACGAGGAGGTGACGTTGTCGAACATGCCCTGGATCTGGCCGGACATCACATCCGTCAGTCCCGGCGCCGAACCGCGATAGGGGACGTGAACGAATTGAATGCCCGCCATGGCTTTGAATAATTCGCCGGAGAGATGGAGCGACGTGCCGAACCCTGACGAGGCAATGCTCATTTTACCCGGCTTGGCTTTGGCGTCGGCGATGAAATCTCCAAGATTTCGAATCGGCAGCTCGCTATTGACGACGAGCACCAGCGGAATGCGCGCCACACCCGCGACCGGTGTAATGCTTTTGGCGAAATCATAGGGCAGTGATGGATCAAACGAGGCGTTGATGGCGTTGGCCGAACTCGTCAGCAAGAGCGTGTATCCGTCGGGCGGTGAGCTGATAACGGCCTGGGTCCCGATATTGCTGCCGGCGCCGGGTTTGTTCTCGACGATGAAGGTCTGGCCAAGCCGCGCCGACAAATGCTGGCAGAGCAGGCGGGAGAGGGTGTCGGTGGCGCCCCCGGCGGTAAAAGGGACGATCCATCGCACGGGCCGCGACGGGTAGCCGCCTTGCGCCGAAGCCATCGATTGCATGCCGAGCCAACTGAAGCTGGCTGTGGCCGAAGAAAGAAATTTTCGCCGATCAAGCATCACAAGGTTTTTTTCGAAGAAGTGCCGAATCAATCGGCCCCGTAAGAATCGGGGTGTGGGCGCTATTTAGTCTTTCCCTCGATATCATCCGATTAAAATATTCCCGTGTCCATAAAGGCTTACCGCAGAAGCGATGCGTAAACCAACTCCGTCATTAAGAAGTGAGCGGGGCGCTTTGCTTAAGGGGCATTAACGAATTTCCTGGGATAATCGTTAAGGCGGGATTTTTCCGAAAAAAAGGGAAACGCGATGTCGAAATTTGCGATCGGTGAACGCGTCGAGAAAGCGGCCGACGACCACGCGGATGGCGTCGTCATCGCGGTCTTCCCCACCGCCGATGGTCATTATCGTTACGCTGTCGATATGGAAGGTTACGGCGCGCTGCAGTTTTTCAACGAGGAAAAGCTCGCCCTTCACGCCGACTGAAGTATTGAGCCATGAACGCAGGCGCCGTCGAGCGCGCGAAAGTCGAACAACCCGTGGCCACGCCGCGCGCCAAACCATCCACCGCCAAGAGCTGGCTGAAAGCGATCGAGCGCACTTCGCGCATCGAGGCCCATCCGCGGCATTTGTTTGCCGACCTTGTCGAGGATTGGGCGGCGCGCCAGCCCGACCGTCCGAGTCTTTTGTCCGACGGCGAGAGCTTCAATTACCGGACCTTGAACGAGCGGATCAACCGCTATGCGCGCTGGGCGTTGTCGGCGGGCATCGGCCAAGGCGATACGGTTTGCCTCTTGATGTCGGGCCAGCCCGATTATGTTGCCGCCTGGCTCGGCATCACCAAAATTGGCGGTGTGGCGGCGCTGATCAACACCAAGCTGGTGGGATCCTCGCTCGCCCATTGCATCGACGTTGCGGCCTCGGGTCATGTGATTGTCGGGCGCGATCTTGTTGCCGCCTTCGAGGAGGCTCGGCCTCGTTTGAAGCGAACGCCGAAGATCTGGCACCATGGCGAGGATACGGGCGAAACGAGTCTCGCGGCGGCGTTGGCTGGGTTCGATGGCGAGCCGTTGAGTCCAAGCGAGCGGCGCCATGTGACGATCGATGATCGCGCGCTGTTGATTTATACGTCGGGCACCACGGGCCTGCCGAAGGCAGCCAGCATCAGCCACCGGCGCATTTTGAATTGGGGTGGCTGGTTTGCCGGTTTGACGGATGCGAGGACGGAGGATCGCCTGTTCAATTGCCTTCCTTTGTTCCACAGCGTCGGTGGTGTGGTCGCGCCGTGCAGCATGCTGACGGCGGGCGCGGCGGTGGTGTTATCGGACAAATTCTCGGTGGGCGCCTTCTGGCGCGATATCGTCCGCTGGGATTGCACGCTCTTTCAATATATCGGCGAACTTTGCCGTTATCTTTTGAAAGCGCCGGTGTCTGATGTCGAGAAGGCGCACCACCTTCGGCTGGCTTGCGGCAATGGGTTGCGCGGGGATGTGTGGGAGGCTTTTCAAACACGGTTTTCGATTCCGCAGATATTGGAATTTTACGCGGCGACCGAAGGCAATTTCTCGCTCTACAATGTCGAAGGAAAACCCGGCGCGATCGGTCGAATTCCGCCGCTTTTGGCGCATCGTTTCCCGGCGACGATCATCCGCGTTGAGGCGGAATCCGGGACGCCCATCCGCGATACCGACGGCCTTTGTATCGCGTGCGAAAGCGGCGAGATCGGTGAGGCGGTCGGACGGATCGGGACGGCGGACGAGGCAGGCGGTCGCTTCGAGGGCTACACCAGCGCCGCCGAGACCGAGAAAAAAATTCTGCGCGACGTGTGCGCCAAGGGCGATGCCTGGTTTCGAACCGGCGATCTCATGAGGCGCGACGAAGCCGGTTTCTTTCATTTCGTCGATCGGATCGGCGACACCTTCCGCTGGAAGGGCGAAAATGTCGCGACCTCCGAGGTGAATGAAGCTATTCTGGATTGCCCCGGCGTGGTGGAGGCTGCGACCTATGGTGTGGCCGTGCCCGGCGCTGACGGCCGCGCCGGGATGGCCGCGATCGTCAGCGACGATCGTTTCGATTTTGCGGTTTTCAAAGATCGTCTGGCGCGACGGCTGCCGGCCTATGCCTGCCCGGTTTTTGTCCGGCTATGCCGCTCGCTGGATAACACCGAAACCTTCAAGCAAAAGAAACAGGATTTGGTTCGCGCCGGCTTCGATCCGCGCGAGGTCACCGATCCGCTTTTCTGGAAGGATCCGAAATCCGGCGGCTTCCTTCCCCTCGATGCCGATACATATGCGCGGCTCGTGAGCGGGGAGATCGCCCTTTAGGCGCCGCCTTCACATGCCGTAAATGGCAAGTTCGGTATCGGCGAGATCGCCGAGCCTTGGGCAGTGGGGCCCCTTGAAATATTTGCGACCGCGCGCTTCGGAGTAAATGCCGGTGAGACCCGGGAGGACGTCATTGGCGTCGAGAATCACGATCGGCTTGCCGCGTCGAAGCAGGAAGCACCCGAGCGCGCCGGCGCATCTGACGTAGTCGTCAAGGCTCTGGCAATACCCGAGAACAAGGGCTGGAAGGGGGATAATGCCGCGGCGTTTGCGCAACGGGAAAAAAATGAAAGGGATGATTTCGTCGACCGTGCGGCAGACCAGGCTGAGGCAGCCATAGCCGGCATGGCGTTTCAATCTGGCAAGCTCTTCATCCGGTAGGCCGGCGATGGAGAGCGTTTCGGCTGTGATGGTCTCGACAAGCATCTTTCGTCCGCCACGCGACAGCACCGGAATCGAGAAAACGAGCCCGCGGCAATAGGCTTTAAAGCCCTGGGCTTCGAGGATCGGCCATGTCGGGCGCGCCGGCGTGACGTTGAGGTAAGTCACATCCTTGTGCTTTTGCGTCATCGAGGCAAACAGCGCGGCATAATTGCGAAACGCGGGATCGACATACCAGCTCGAAACGTTGCAGCAGGTCGCGGCTTGACCGTCGATCAGCTTCGTCGAATAAATCAGGAGCAGGCAGCCGACGGGTTTGCCCTCATGCTCCATCATGTAGCCGTAACGCGGCGCATCGCCCGGTAACGATCGATCGCGTTGCCGGCGCAGCCCGCGCATCCAATAATCGCGGCTGCGGTGTACGAATCCCCGCGTCAATAAATCGGCGACCGCGTCCAAATCGCTTGCTTCGATCTCGCGGAACCGGGGTTTGACGGCGAGCATGGTGTTTACCAATGGAGACAAAAGATCGCTGAGAGAGAGTGTTATTTCACCTTTGCGCTCTATCATGGACTTTGAAAATTTTATGCGAAAGCGGAGCAGTCCATGTCGGTAAGGTTAAAGATTATTTCAGCGATGCAGCAGATCGCCGCCGAGCAAAAGGTGGCCCTGCCGCCGCTTGAAGACGATCTTTCGCTGCACGAGACCGGCTTCGATTCGCTTGCTTTCGCCATCCTGGTGGCGCGTCTGGAAGACGACCTCGGCCTCGATCCGTTTACCATGTCGGCGGATGCGAGTTTCCCTCTCACGATAGGCGACTTCATCAGGGCCTATGAAAATGTCCCCGCGTGAAATCTTCGCGCTGCGTGATTATCTCGCTCCCGATCTGAAGGGCCGCTCGCTTTCGGACGCGCGCCGCGAGGCTTCGCTGACCGATATCGCAAGCCGGACCTGCCTGAAGGGGCGGCTCGCCGAGCTCTCCGGCCGCTCGGTGTTGCTCGCCGCCTCCGATCAATTTCATTCCGCGCTTGCCATGCTCGAAATCGACGGCATCGCGCGACGCATGCTGCTGTGCCCGCCGGACCTCAACGCCGAGCATTTCGAGGCTCTCCTCGCCGATGCCGAAATCGACGCCATCGTCACCGATCAGCCGGCGCGCTTTGCCGCGTCAGCGATCGCGTTGGTGGTGACCGCCGGCGAATATTTGGAGCCAACGATCCCGCCGCAGACCGAACGCGCCACCGAATGGCTGATGCTCACGTCCGGTACTTTAGGCCTGCCGAAAATCGTCGGCCACACGCTGGAGGGATTGACCGGCGCGATCGTCGCCGGCGGTCCCGAACGCGGCGCGCAACCGGTATGGGCGACTTTCTACGACATCCGCCGTTATGGCGGCTTGCAGATTTTCCTGCGCGCGATCGTGGGCGGCGGGTCGATGGTGTTGTCCGAACCCACCGAAGCCGTCGCCGATCACGTCGCGCGGCTGAAGAATAAAGCGGTCAGCCATATTTCCGGCACGCCCTCGCATTGGCGCAAGCTGTTGATGAGCGGCGCGGCTTGCGCGTTTTCACCGAAATATATTCGCCTTTCGGGTGAGATCGCCGATCAGGCGGTGCTCGATGGTTTGCGTCATGCGTTCCCGTCAGCCTCGATCGGTCACGCCTATGCGTCGACCGAAGCCGGTGTCGGCTTTGCCGTGAATGACGGGTTTGAAGGCTTTCCGGCCAACATGATCGGCGAAAGCCGCGACGGCGTCGAAATGAAAATCGTGGATGGCTGCTTGCGGATTCGTTCGCGCCGCGCCGCGCATGCTTATGTCGGCCGGCACGCGCCGGCTTTGACCGACGCGGAGGGTTTCGTCGATACCGGCGACATGGTGGAACGGCGCGGCGAGCGCTATCATTTTGTCGGCCGGCGCGGCGGCATCATCAATATCGGCGGCTTAAAGGTTCATCCCGAGGAAATCGAAGCGGTCATCAACCGGCATGATGAGGTACGCATGGCGCGGGTGAGGGCACGCCGCAGTCCCATTACCGGGGCGATCGTGGTCGCCGATGTCGTGCTCGCCGATGGCTGCGATATCGGCCGCGGCGAGGAAATCCGCAATAAGATTATCGCCGATTGCAGGGCGAGCCTGGCGCCCCACAAAGTGCCCGCCATGATCAAATTCGTCGATAAACTCGACATCACGGCGGCCGGAAAGCTCGCGCGATCAGATGCATAATGTTTTGGTCACAGGCGGCAGTCGCGGCATCGGGCTTGCGATCGCGCGGCGACTGGCTCACGCGGAATATAACGTGATCGCGGTGGCGCGCCGCGAAAGCGCCGCGTTGGGCGAGGCGATCGAAGCGTCATCCAAGCAAAAAAACGGCCGTCTTCATTTCCGCGCCTTCGATCTGAGCGCGATCGACGCCATTCCCGCCTTCGTCAAAGCGCTGCGCGACGAATTCGGCGCGATCTATGGCTTGGTCAATAATGCCGGCATCGGCACGGAAGGATTGCTCGCCACGATGCACAATAGTGAGATCGAGGCCTTGATGCGCCTCAATATGCTGTCCCCGATTATTCTCACCAAATATATCGTGCGGCACATGATGGCGGATGGCGCGGGTGGGCGAATCGTCAACATGTCCTCGATCATCGCCTCCACCGGCTATAACGGCCTGTCGGTCTATGGCGCGACGAAAGCGGCCGCCACCGGCTTTACCCGTTCGCTCGCGCGCGAGGTCGGTAAACTCGGAATCACCGTGAATGCGCTCGCGCCCGGCTTTGTCGATACCGAATTGACGCAAAGCATGTCGGGCGAGCAACGTCAGCGTATCGCCGGCCGCAGCGCGCTGCGTCGTCTGCCGGAAGCCGATGACGTCGCGCGGATGGTCGAATATCTTCTCGGCGAAGGCGGCCGCAATTTGACAGGCTCGGTCCTGACCGTCGATGCGGGCAACACCGCGTAGTTTGGCAGGTACCTTGCGGGTGCTTTCGTTTTGCCGGCCGGCGATATAGGCTTGCATTTTCCGTTTCCCGGCTTCATCGGTTTTGCCGATGAAACGATGAACCCGTTTTGCGCATTCCGCCGTATCTGTCGCAAAGGCCCCGACGATGGCGCGCTTATGACGAGCTTCAACGGCAGCGACAAATTCTACGGCGCCATTGCGGTGTTTCGCAGTTTTACGCGGTTGATGGATCCCGCGCTTTACGTTGCGCTTCCCGATGATTGGAGCATCGGGGTGGCCGACATCGTCGACTCCACCAGGGCGATCGCGCAGGCGCGCTACAAAGCGGTCAATATGGCCGGCGCATCCGTGATCGCGGCCGTCACCAACGCGCTTGAGGGCCGCGAATTTCCCTTCGTGTTCGGCGGCGACGGCGCAAGCTTTGCGGTGGCGCCAGGCGATCTGGCATCCGCCCGCGCGGCGCTTGCCGCGACCGCGGCCTGGGTCAAGGAGGATCTCGACCTCGTGATGCGTGTGGCGCTGGTGCCGCTCGCCGCGATACGGGCCGCGGGCTTTGACGTTCGCCTGGCGCGTTTTGGACCCTCGCCCGATCTATCCTATGCGATGTTTTCCGGCGGCGGTCTTGGTTTCGCCGAAGCCGCGATGAAACGCGGTGAATTCGCCGTGCCGCTGGCGCCGGCTGGAACGCAACCGGATCTTTCCGGACTGTCATGCCGGTTCGAGGAAATGCCTGCCATGCGCGGCGTCATTCTTGCGGTGGTGGTGTTGCCGGCGCCAGGCGCCGATCCCGCAGCCTTTCGCGACTTGATCGAGGATATCGTGGCGCTGGTCGAGCGCAGCCCGGATTCCGGGCGGCCGGTGCCGCCAGGTGGGCCACCGCTTCGCTGGCCGCCGGGCGGCGTCGAATTCGAAGCGCGCGCGCGGCGCGGGGGTTCGCTGTTTCGCAGGCGCTTCGGCGTCCTGGCTTACACGTTATTTGCCTATTGCGTGATGCGCTTTGGCATCAAGATCGGCGGCTTCGTGCCGGAAATCTATATGCGGCAGGTGGTGCAGAATTCCGATTTCCGGAAATATGATGACGGCCTGCGGATGGTTCTCGATTGTACGGTGGATTTGGAGCAGGCCTTGAGTGGGCGGCTTGCGGCGGCGGCCTCGGCCGGCATCGTGCGGTATGGCCTGCACCGGCAGGACGCCGCGATGATGACCTGCTTTACGCCGTCCGCGCTTCGCAGCGACCATGTGCATTTCATCGACGGCGCGCGCGGCGGCTATGCCTCCGCGGCAACCGCGCTCAAAGCGGCGTCAGCTTGAGGGTGCTTTTGCGGCTGGCGCGCTTTAGCGCGAGCTGCGCGACCAGTCTTCGCCGCCACAGAACGAGCCGACACAGCCTTCGACCCGCAAATTGCCGGCCCCCGCGACCGAGACCTTACTGGCATAGGTTCTGCCGTCATCGGCGTTGTAAATCCGCCCCGCCCATTGGTTCGGCCCGACCGCTCGCATGCCGGAAAACAGCGATAACCCGATGATCCGGCGCTTTGCCAGCACCGGATTGGGATTCTTGTCGTCGATCTGAAGTTTTCCGGTCGCGGGGTCGATCGGCTCTTTCAGCCAGACGACGACGCCGCAAATCCCCGATCCGCATTTGCTGACGCGTATTTTCGCATCGCCCGCCTGGGTCAACCAAATGCCATCAGGTCCGCCGCGGCTCTCGGCTTTGGCGGCTGTTGCCGCCAAAAACATCGCCATAGCCGCCGCGATCACACCACCAAATCTACAAGACATTCGAACCTCGTCGGAACAACCCAATTTCCATAACAATAAATCACATTTGTGCAATGCCGGATCGTTTATTTCCATGGGCATTTTGGCGCAGCCTGGAAATCCGAAAAAATGTGATGCGGCGTCCCGGCCGGCGCTTTTCAAATTACCAGGGCAGACCGCAGAGATCGATGACGCCGCGTTGCGGCGCGCGCCGTTTCAGATCGAAGACAAAGGGCGCCATCGCCTCGAAACGCATTCTTCCCTCCGGCTGCTCGGCGTAAACGTCGCCGGTGAAAGGTTCCCAGCCGCGCGACCGATAGAATTCGACATGCGACGGTTCGCAGAACAATAGAGCGAACTGCGCGGCCTCGTGATCGCGCAGGGTCTGCACCGCCGCGCCAAGCGCGAGGCCGGCAAAGCCTCGGCGCCGATGGTCGGCGCGACTGGCAACCCCGCCGATGCCGCCGATGTGAACTTTCTGGCCATTCCACGTCACGGTCCTGAAGAAAATGCCGACATGACTGACAAGCGACCCGTCAGGTGCCTCGATCAGCACGCGCAAATCAGCGTCCGCCCATGCGATATGGCCCCAGGGGAGGTCTTTCATCCCGGTCTGTGGCCACACCTGCTCAAACAGCGCCTCGGCCCGCAGCCGGGATTGATCGCCGTTCACCACCTCGATTTCGATGCTCATGGCTTTAGCTTGCACATCTCCAACACGTGAAAGGCCTCACTTCATTCCCCTTTAAGGGTCTCATTCCGCACAATAATTTTCGGTTTGGCGGATCTATTTGCCGCGACCGGCGAATTCGGTTTTTCCGAGCGATGGAACCTTCTATAAGGGTTCCCGTTAAGAAACGTCTCCCCCCATTTTTTCGGACATGACCCATGACTTTCACGCTTCCCGATCTTCCCTATGCCCATGATGCGCTCGCGCCGCATATGTCGAAGGAAACGCTCGAATATCATCACGACAAGCATCACCAGGCCTATGTCACCAACGGCAACAATCTGCTGAAGGGGACCGAATTCGAGGGCAAGTCCCTGGAGGAGATCGTGAAGGGCTCGTTCGGCAAAAATGCGCCGCTCTTCAACAATGCCGGCCAGCACTACAACCACATTCATTTTTGGAAATGGATGAAGCCCAAGGGCGGCGGCGGTAAATTGCCGGGCCGTCTGGAAAAGAAGATCAACGAGGATCTCGGCGGGCTTGAGAAATTCAAGACCGATTTCGCCGCCGCCGGTGCCGGCCAGTTCGGTTCGGGCTGGGCTTGGCTCTCGGTGAAGAACGGCAAGCTCGAAATCTCCAAGACGCCTAATGGCGAGAACCCGCTGGTGCATGGCGCAACGCCCATTCTCGGCGTCGATGTCTGGGAGCACTCCTATTACATCGATTATCGCAACCGCCGCCCGGATTATCTGAAGGCGTTCGTCGATCATCTCGTGAACTGGGACTATGTCGACGAGTTGTTCGGCAAGGCCTGATCTCCTTACGCATCCCCAAAGGAAGCGGCAGCTTTAAGCTGCCGCTTTTTTATTGATGACGGCCGATTGACGGCGCTTGCGGCGGTGACAGGCATGCGGCAAAACTTGTGATGCTGGAGCATGATCCGGAAAAGTGTGAAGCGGTTTTCCGAAAAGATCATGCTCAAACAAAGAATTAAAGCGCGATGACGATTCGACTAAATCTCATCGCGCTTTAGGGATTTCGGCGGGGGAATTCTGCGATGAACTATGTTCTGGTTTTTATCGGTGGCGGTTTGGGTTCGATGCTGCGTCACGCGGTGAACGTGATCTGCCCGCGTTTGTTCGGTATGAATTTTCCGTATCACACCTTCATCATCAACATCACAGGTTCGACCATCATGGGCTTGATCGCGGGCTATCTCGCCTTCAAGGGCGATGCCGCGCAATCCTGGCGGTTGTTTTTGATGACCGGCGTCCTCGGCGGTTACACCACCTTCTCGGCGTTCTCGCTGGATTCGGCATTGCTTTATGAGCGCGGTGAAATCGGGTCGGCGTTGGTTTACGTGCTCGGATCGGTGATGTTGTCCATCTTCGGCCTGTTCGCCGGGCTGGCGCTCATTCGCCATCTGACATGAGCGTCTCGATAGACTTCGAGGGCGTTACAATATAGCATTTTGAAATGGTCACTTCCCACTCGCACGGGCATGCCCACGCTCCTTCGCACGGCGCGACCCATGGCCATCGTCACGGGCCGTCCGTGCCGCATCCGGCGCAAGCCGTCACTTGGTCGATCCTGAGGATGGCCGCGGCCTCGCGCTTATTGGCCGTCGCCGCCGTTGCCGCCGCGCTTTGGGCGATCGTCTGGCTGGCGATGAAGTGAGCATGGCCGCGCAACTGCAATTTCGCGATGTCACGCTGGGCTATGATCGGCACCCGGCGGTGCATCATTTGAGCGGCGACGTCGTAACCGGCGCGTTGCTCGCGGTGGTGGGTCCCAACGGCGCCGGTAAATCGACCCTGTTTCGAGGGCTGGTCGGTCTCCTCAAGCCTTTGGCGGGCACGATTCAGACCGATGGCCTCGATGTCAGGGACATCGCTTATCTGCCGCAGACGGCCGATATCGACCGCGGTTTTCCGATTTCAGTGTTCGACTTTGTCGGCACCGGGCTTTGGCGCCAGACCGGCGTCTTGGGGGGTATCGGCGGGAAAGCCCGTGAGAAGATCGCGAGCGCTCTCGCCGCCGTGGGCTTAAGCGGATTCGAAAATCGCGGCATCGGCACGTTGTCGGGCGGGCAGATGCAGCGCATGCTGTTTGCGCGGGTATTGTTGCAGGATGCGCGCCTGATCGTGCTCGACGAGCCCTTTAACGCGATCGACGCCAAGACGTCGGTCGATCTGCTCACGCTGATCACGCAATGGCATGGCGAGGGGCGCACCGTGCTTGCCGCGCTGCACGACATGGATCTGGTGCGCGCCCATTTCCCGCAGACGCTGCTGCTGGCGCGCGGGAAGATCGCCTGGGGCGCTACGGCTGAGGTGCTGACGGTCGAAAATCTCCAGGAGGCGCGGCGGATGTGCGAGGCTTTCGACGACAGCGCGGCCGCCTGCGCGGTGGATGGCCCCGATTCGCGGGCCGCCTAAAGCGCGATAAGATTTGGATGAACTTCGGAAAATGGGCACTAGGCCATGATCTATGATGCGCTGGTGGCGCCTTTCGTCGAATTCGAATTCATGCGGCGGGCGCTCGCCGCCGTGATCGCGCTGTCGCTCGGCGGCGCGCCGATCGGCGTGTTTTTGATGTTGCGGCGGATGAGCCTGGTCGGCGATGCCATGGCGCATGCGATTTTGCCTGGTGCCGCGATCGGTTTCCTGCTGTCGGGCCTCAATCTGTGGGCGATGACGATCGGCGGATTGATCGCGGGTTTTACCGTCGCGATCCTGGCGGGCGTCGTGGCGCGCACGACCGATCTCAAGGAAGATACCTCGCTTGCGACTTTCTATCTGGCCTCGCTGGCGCTCGGCGTCACCATTGTTTCGATCAAGGGCACCAATATCGATCTCTTGCACGTGCTGTTCGGCAACATCCTGGCGATGGATGACCCGACGTTGCTTGTCGTCGCCTTTAACGCGACGCTCACGCTCGTCGTGTTGGCCCTGATCTACCGGCCGCTGGTGATCGAGAGCGTCGATCCCTTGTTTTTGCGCAGCGTAAGCCGCGCCGGAGGGTTGGCGCATCTGACCTTTCTCGCGCTCGTCGTCGTCAATCTCGTCAACGGCTTTCAAGCGCTCGGCACGTTGCTCGGGGTCGGGCTCATGATCCTGCCGGCGGGTATCGCGCGGTTCTGGTCGCGCGAACTGACCGGCATGATCGTGGTCGCGGTCGCAAGCGCAATTATCTCAGGCTATGCGGGGCTCGTATTGTCGTTCCAGACGAGGATTCCGTCCGGGCCGGCGATCATCCTGGTGGCGGCCGCGTTCTATGTATTGTCCGTGCTGTTCGGCAATGTTCGCGGCCTCATCAGGCAATTATTCCCCGCACCGCATCTCGAGGCATAGCGCGATAGCAGCCGCGAGCGATTTATTTTACGCGTCACTGCGAGCCACCGAGTCGCGTGAATGCGCGGCCCTATCCCCGTCATCGCGAGCGAAAGCGAAGCGATCCAGAGTCGCAAGGAAGCCCTGGATCGCGTCGTCGCTACCGCTCCTCGCGATGACGAAGATAGGACAGGCGTTCCCCGGATGCGGCGCAATGTGCTGCCTCCGCCGTCATTGCGAGGAGCTCTTCGCGACGAAGCAATCCAGAGTCATGCCAAGTCCTGAATCGCGTCGTCGCTCTAGCGCAAAATTGCTCCGCAATTTTGTCGTGGGCTCCTCGCGATGACGGCAGAAGTATGCGACTCCTCACGATGACGAGGTTACGGCTTGGCACCTAACAGCGGATTACGCTAACGTTAATCCACCTTGCGGGCTTACCTTCCGGAGAGGGCGCATTTCGGTGGTGTTGCCAGATTGAATCATATGGATATGAATCTAGCGATGCGACGGCTTTGCCTTGTACCCTCGATACTTACGATCTCATCGTTTGCGATCTCAGCACTTGCGATCTCGATGCTTGCGATTTCCGCCGCGCCGGCGCACGCGCAAGATTCAACCAAACAAGCCCCGCTCAAGATCGTCGCGAGCTTCTCCATTCTCGGCGATTTCGTGAAAAATGTCGGCGGCGATCGCGTCGAGGTGACGACATTGGTCGGCCCCGATAGCGATGTCCATGTCTATTCGCCGACGCCGGCGGATGCCGGGAAAATGGCCGCGGCCAAGCTTCTCATCGTCAATGGATTGGGTCTTGAAGGCTGGTTGCCGCGCCTGCTTCAAGCGGCGGGCGCCAAGGCCGCCATCGTCACGGCGACCAAAGACATCGCCCCGCTCAAATCCGGCGCCGATGCCGATCCGCATGCCTGGCAATCGGTGGCCAATGCCGAGAAATATGTCACGGCTATTCGCGATGCGCTCGCCAAAGCCGACCCCGCTGATGCCGGTTTTTTCCGGCAAAACGCCGAGACCTATCTGGCCAAACTCGACGCGCTCGATCGCGAGGTGCGCCAGGCGGTCGGCCGCATTCCCGAAAACCGCCGCAAGGTGATTTCGACCCACGACGCCTTTGCCTATTTTGCTTCTCAATATGGCATTCAATTTATCGCTCCGCTTGGGGTCTCCACGGAGGCCGAGCCGAGCGCGCGCGATATTGGGGCCATCATCGCGCAGGTCAGAGCCGCGCACATTCCGGCGGTCTTTCTCGAAAAGGTCGGCGATCCCCGCCTGATGCGCCGGATCGCGGCGGAGACCGGCGCAAAGATCGGCGGGACGCTTTATTCCGACAGTTTGACCGGCGAAAAGGGTGATGCCCCCACTTACATTGACATGGTCAGGCACAATATAAAGGTGCTGACCGACGCGCTGGCGAACGACCCTTGATCGTCCGGCGCTCCCCTATCAATATCCGGAGTCATTATGTCCGAAGCGACGTCCCCTAAAATTCCCGTGCAAAGAATCCCTGTAACGGTGCTGACGGGCTATCTCGGCGCCGGCAAGACCACGTTGCTCAACCGAATTTTGTCGGAAAACCACGGCAAGAAATACGCTGTCATCGTCAACGAATTCGGTGAAATCGGCATCGACAACGATCTGATCATCGGCGCCGACGAAGAAGTCTTTGAGATGAACAATGGTTGCGTCTGCTGCACGGTGCGCGGCGACCTCGTGCGCATTCTCGACGGCTTGATGAAGCGCAAGGGCAAATTCGACGCCATCATTGTGGAGACCACCGGCCTTGCCGATCCCGCGCCGGTGGCGCAGACGTTTTTCGTCGACGAGGACGTTCAGAAGAATGCGCGGTTGGACGCGGTGGTGACGGTGGCGGACGCGAAATGGCTGAGCGATCGTTTGAAGGACGCGCCGGAAGCCAAAAATCAGATCGCCTTTGCCGATGTCATCGTGCTCAACAAGGCCGATCTGGTTTCCAAGCCCGAATTGAGCGAGGTCGAGGCGCGCATCCGCGCTATCAACCCTTACGCCAAACTGCACCGCACCGAGCGCTGCAAGGTCGCGCTGGCGGACGTTTTGGAGCGCGGCGCCTTCGACCTCGACCGCATTTTGGAGATCGAGCCGGATTTCCTCGAAGCCGGGGACGATCACCACGATCACCATCACGGTCATGATCATCATCACCACGATCATGGCCACGGCCTGAAACATTACCACGACGAGGATATGCAATCGCTGTCGCTCCGTACCGATAAGCCGCTCGATCCCACGCGTTTCATGCCGTGGCTGCAAAACCTCGTGGCGAGCGAGGGGCAAAAAATCCTGCGCTCCAAGGGCATTCTCGCCTTCCACGATGATGACGAGCGCTATGTCTTTCAAGGCGTGCATATGATGCTGGAGGGCGATCATCAGCGGCCCTGGAAAGAGGGTGAGCCGCGCCAGAGCCGGCTGGTTTTCATCGGCCGTGAATTGCCGGAAGCGACGATCCGCGAGGGATTCGAGCGCTGCATCGTTTCGTGATGACCGATTTTGACGCGGGTGAATCCGCCTCCATCGTTTCCGTCACCGACAAAGTGCGCCCGATTGCGATCGGCGCGCCGGTCGGCTTGGTGCATTTCCTCGGCGATCGCCCCGTCTTTGTCGGGGCCGAGGAGAACGTGTTTGTCGCGGACGGGGAGGGGGCGGTTTCCGCTGTTTCCGTGCATGGCGGCGGTATCCTGTCCTCGGTCTGCGACGGCAAACGCATCGTCACGGGTGGCGATGACGGTAAGCTCGTAAGTTTCGATGCTCAAGGCGAGACGGTGGTGCTCGCGAGCGATCCGAAGCGGCGCTGGATCGACAATGTGGCGCTGCATCCGGAAGGCACCGTGGCGTGGTCGGCCGGCAAGACGGCGTTTATCCGCGGCGTCAGGGGCGAGGAGAAATCGCTCGATGTGCCCTCGACCGTCGGCGGGCTCGCCTTCGCGCCAAAGGGTTTGCGGCTTGCGATCGCGCATTATAACGGCGTGACACTGTGGTTTCCCAACATGGCGGCCAAGCCGGAATTCCTGCAATGGGCGGGCTCGCATTTGGCCGTCACTTTCAGTCCCGACAACAAATTTCTCGTCACCGCGATGCATGAACCCGCGCTGCATGGCTGGCGGCTGGCCGACAACAGACATATGCGCATGACCGGCTATCCCGGCCGCGTCCGCTCGATATCATGGAGCGCGGGCGGCAAGGCGCTGGCAACCTCGGGCGCGGATACCGTCATTCTATGGCCGTTCGCAGCCAAGGATGGCCCGATGGGCAAGGAGCCGGCGATGCTGGCGCCGCTCAAAACGCGCGTCACCGCCGTCGCCTGCCATCTGACAGATGCCATTTTCGCCGCCGGCTATGGCGACGGCACCGTGCTGATGGTGCGCTTGAGCGACGGCGCGGAGATCCTGGTCCATCGCAATGGCGGGGCGGCCATCGCCGCGCTTAATTGGAACGCCACGGGCACGCTGCTGGCGTTCGCGGCGGAAGATGGTGAGGCGGGCTTGCTCATGCTTTGAGGGGTGTCTAGTGGCGCGCCAAGGTTCCCGGAACAACGCGTCCGAATGGCCGTTAACGCCCGCGAAATAAGCGTGGGTGGAAGCGATGTCGTCGCGGGATCGAAAGCGTGGTGTGGATTTTTTGCTCGCATCGGCGATGTTGATCGCGGGATTGGCGATTTCGGGCCTCTCTCTCGTGAGCATCGCGCGAACCGATGTTCATCTCGCGCAAGGGACGCCGCCGATCCAAGTCACGCCACCGTCCGAGAACAACGCGCCCGCCGAAGCAAAGCCCGGCGGGACACGCCCGACCACTCCGGCGCCTGAACCGGCCACCCCGACGGCTAAGTCCCAACAAGAAGGCGCAAAGGCCGCCCTTCCGCCCGCGCCCCCGGAAAAAATCGCTCCGCCGCTGGAGAAAAAATAAGCGCTAAAGCGCGATGAGATTTGGTCGAATCGTCATCGCGCTTTAATTCTTTGTTTGAGCATGATCTTTTCGGAAAACCGCTTCACACTTTTCCGGATCATGCTCTATCGCACCAGCACGTTCCTGAACTGCCAGGGATCGCTCTCGTCGATATCTTCAGGGAATAGTCCTGGCCGATCGGCAAGCGGCGTCCAATCGGTGTAAAAACCCTTCACCGGGCCGAGATAGGGCATTTGGATTTCCAGGCAGCGGCGGAAATCCATTTCGTCGGCCTCGACGATCCCGGCGGTGGGATTTTCCAGCGCCCACACCATGCCGGCCAGCACGGCAGACGACACCTGCATGCCGGTGGCGTTCTGGTACGGACAGATCCGCCGGGTCTCCTCGATCGAAAGCTGCGAGCCGT
>DATGJS010000046.1:0-6314 GCA_035295025.1 Bradyrhizobium sp. | reverse complement strand
GTGCTCGGCAACGATCCGGAGGCCGCGGTGCGCGGCGCCGATTGCGTGGTCACCGATACCTGGTTCTCGATGGGCGACAAGGACGGCGAGCATCGTCACAATCTGCTGAAACCCTATCAGGTCAATGCGCGGCTGATGTCGTTCGCCAAGTCAGACGCGCTGTTCATGCATTGCCTGCCCGCCCATCGCGGCGACGAGGTCACCGATGAGGTGATCGACGGCCCGCAATCGGTGGTGTTCGACGAGGCCGAAAATCGCCTGCATGTGCAGAAGGGTATTTTGGCGTGGTGCTTTGCGGCGGTGGGGTAGTGGGCTGCCGGCTTCGTCATGGCCGGACGAGGCGACAAAGCTTCGCTTTGCGCCGATGTTCCGGCCATCCACGTCTTGTTTGCTGATCGCTCTTCAGGCGTGGATGCCCGGACGAGCCCGGGCATGACGAGAATGGAATGTCGAACCCTTTCACTTCACCTCTTCCCATCCCAGATAGGGCGCCATGACTTCCTCCAATTCCCCCGACATTAAAGTGAAAGAAACGCCGGTGCGCGCGCCCTCGCATGTGCCGCTGGACGATACGGTATTGCCCTTCGACGTCGCCGAACTCGATTTGCGCGGGCGCCTGACCCGGCTCGGCCCCGGGCTCGACGATCTCCTCGCCAAGCATGATTACCCGCCGCCGGTCGCCAAGCTGCTCGGCGAGGCCATCGTGCTGACGACCTTGCTCGGCTCGTCGCTGAAATTCGACGGCCGTTTCATCTTGCAAACCCAGACCGATGGCCCGGTGTCGTTTTTGATTGTCGATTTCCAGGCGCCGGATCGTTTGCGCGCCTATGCGCGGTTTGACGCCAGCCAAATTAAAGAGGGTCAGGATTCCGGCGGCTTGCTAGGCCAGGGCCATCTCGCCATGACCATCGATCAGGGGGCGGATATGAGCCGCTATCAAGGGTTGGTCGCGCTCCAAGGCGGCAGCCTTGAGGATGCTGCGCATGAATATTTCCTGCGCTCCGAGCAAATCCCGACCCGGGTGCGGCTTGCGGTCGGCGAGGAATGGCGTGGCGGGGAAGGCGGCGCGCGGCGCCGCTGGCGCGGCGGCGGCATGCTGTTGCAATTTTTGCCCAAGGCGCCGGAGCGCGCGCGACTGGCCGATCTCGATCCGGGCGATGCGCCCGAGGGCACACTTGCGCATATTGTCGCGGAAGACGACGCCTGGGTCGAGGGCCAATCGCTGATCTCGACGGTGGAAGACGTCGAACTGATCGATCCGGAGTTGTCGGGCGAGCGGCTGCTTTATCGTCTGTTTCACGAACGCGGCGTGCGTGTGTTCGCGCCATTGGCGTTACGCGCGCAATGCTCTTGCTCGCGCGAGGCGGTATCTTCCATGCTCCAGAGCTTTGCGGCTTCCGACCGCGCCGAGATGATCAAGGACGGCAAGGTGGTCGTCACCTGCGAATTCTGCTCGTCGGTCTATCAATTCACGCCGCATGAAGCGGGGGTGGAAGGGTAGCTTCGCGTCAAGCAATCCAGTTGTAACCCCCAAAGATTCTGGATTGCTTCGTCGCTTTCGCTCCTCGCAATGACGGGGGAGATCACGTCAGTCACCATTGTCCCCGCTTTCGCGAGCACGCTCCGTTGTGGCATCTCTGGAACGACGGCTTCGCCGTCAATTCAACACGCGCTTGGCCCCGGGGCTGTCGAGCGAAAAGGTCGGCACGTCGATGTCGAACTTCTCGCCGCTGTCGCTCACCATTTGATAACGCCCGGTCATGAAGCCCGAAGGCGTCGGCAGCGGCACGCCGGAGGTGTATTCGAAGCGCTCGCCCGGCGCGAGCACCGGCTGTTCACCGACCACGCCCTCGCCGCGCACTTCCTGCCGGCGGCCGGTTGCATCCGTAATGATCCAGTGCCGCGTGCGCAGTTGCACGGTCTCCCGGCCGGAATTAGTGATGACGATGGTATAGGCCCAGAAATATTGGCGGTTTTCGATCGACGAACGTTCGGGCATGAAGTTCGGCTCGACGGTCACTTCGATGTGGCGGGTAATGGCGCGGTACATGCAGGCTTCGTCTGGCGAATTCATGCGCGTATTCTATCCGATCGTGGCGACAGAACCAATTGTGGAGGCCGTTGCGGGCGAACTTTTTCTGGCTTGCGCCCATCGCCGTTTCACCACAGTTCAATATTAAGGCGCCGGAGTGTGCTATCCTTCAGGCCGCCCGCTTATGATGGTGTGAAATGACCTCGGTTGCCGATCGAATTGCCGGACCGCCTGCTGAGGCGGCAGTCGTAGTGCCCGATGCCGCGCGGCCGGAAATGCCAGCGATCTTGCGTCCCGCCGCGCCCGAGCGCGAATTGCGGCTCGATCTGTTTCGCGGGCTGGCGCTGTGGCTGATCTTCATCGATCATTTGCCGCCCAACCTTCTGACCTGGCTCACGATCCGCAATTACGGCTTTTCCGACGCTACCGAGATTTTCATTTTCATCTCCGGCTATACCGCCGCCTTTGTCTACGGCCGCGCGATGCGCGATGCCGGTTTTGTGATCGCGACCGCGCGCATCCTGCGGCGGGTCTGGCAAATTTATGTCGCGCATGTGTTTTTGTTCACGATCTTCCTTGCCGAAATCTCCTATGTCGCCACGCGCTTCGAGAATCCGCTTTACACGGAAGAAATGGGCATCCTGGATTTTCTCAAAGAACCCGATATCACCATCGTCCAGGCGCTGCTGTTGAGATTTCGCCCCGTCAACATGGATGTGCTGCCGCTCTACATCGTGCTGATGCTCTTTCTGCCGTTGATCCTGTGGTTGATGAAGCGCAGCGCCGATCTCACGCTCGGGCTCTCGGTCGCGCTGTACGCCGCGACCTGGCAATTCGATCTTTATCTGTCGGCCTATCCGAACGGTTTTTGGGCCTTCAACCCGTTCGCTTGGCAATTGCTGTTTGTGTTCGGCGCCTGGTGCGCGCAAGGCGGGGCACAGCGGATGTCGCGGATATTGCTCTCGCCGGTCACGCTGTGGATCAGCTTTATCTATCTGGTGTTTGCTTTTCTCGTCACGCTGACTTGGTATTTGCCGCAGTTGAGCCATTTCATGCCGCGGCGGCTCGAACAATGGATGTATCCGATCAGTAAGACCGATCTTGACGTGCTGCGTTTCGCCCATTTCCTGGCGCTGGCGGCGTTAACGGTTCGTTTCCTCCCCAAAAACTGGTCGGGTCTGAAATCGGTTTGGTTGCGGCCGCTGATCCTGTGTGGCCAGCATTCGCTCGAGATTTTCTGCCTTGGCGTGTTCCTGGCCTTCGCCGGCCATTTCCTGCTCGCCGAGCTTTCCGGCGGCAGCGGGTTGCACTTTATTATCAGTATTTCCGGAATCTTGATCATGTCGGCCGCCGCATGGCTGTTTTCGTGGTACAAGCATTCCGCCGATAAGAGTGGCTCCCGACACAAAGCCACCAACGGCAACGCCGATATGGCGGGAGGGGGGGCATGAAGTTCGTCTCAGGGGTATTCCTGAGTGTGAGCGTGCTGGCTGGTCTTTGGGCCGCGCCATGCGCGCGCGCCGAAGACATGCCTGCGCCTTGCGAAGTCCCGGATTATTTGGTGTCGAGCGAAAACGCGCTCCCGAAGGCCGCGGAGGCCATCAAAACCAGCAAATCGTTGAATATTCTGGTCTTGGGCAGCCGGTCGTCGACCATTAATCTCATTTCCAATAATTCGGAAGCCGCCGCCTATCCCGGTCAGATGCAAATCGCGCTGAAAGCGAAGTTGCCCGATGTCGCGGTCAATTTGTCCGTCGAAATCCAGGCCAAGAAGACTGCCGACGAGGTGTTGGCCGGCCTGCCGAAGTTAATGGAGAGTAAAAAGCCGACCCTGGTGATCTGGCAGACCGGGACGGTGGATGCGATGCGCTCGGTCGATCCGGAGGAGTTTCGCGGTGCCGTCGAGGAAGGCGTTGTTGCGTTGCAAGAGGCGGGAGCGGACGTGATTTTAATCAATCCGCAATATAGCCCGCGCACGGATTCGATGATTTCCGCCTCGCCTTATTTGGATAATTTACGTGTGGTGGCCCAGGCGCATGACGTTCCGCTGTTCGATCGGTTTGCGATCATGCGCGGCTGGTCCGAGTCGGGGGAATTCGATCTGTTCAGCGCCGTTCACGGCGCGGAGCTTGCCAAGCGCGTTCACCATTGCCTTGGCGAGGCGCTGTCGCAATTCATCATCGACGCCGCGCGGCCAAGCCCGCCTCAGCCGGCTCAGCAGAATTGAGGAATTTTGAACTTGAAGATGTTCTGGAGTAGCTCCCGCTCGTTTTGCGTCGTGATGTTGCTGGCTTTGGCCGGGATGTTCCTATGGGTGGCGCTAGAGGACGATGTGCGCGCCGAGTCCGGCCAGCAAATTGTCGCGGCCCCCGCCGCCAAGGCCGATCAGGCCGCGCCGACAAGCCCCGCCGGCACGGCGATCGAAAAGATCAAACAGGCCGCGCAATCGGCCGGCGATATTTTCGGCCGCATGCCGTGCCTGCCGCCCAAGGGCGTTCCGAGATCGGTCGGCGCGCTGCCGCATGTCGCGCATAAATTGGCCGCGGGCGAGGCGATTACGATCGTCGCTTTCGGATCGTCCTCGACCGCCGGTTACGGTTCGTCGGCGCCGGAATTCACCTATCCCAATCGCCTCGCCGTGCAATTGCGCCGCAAATATCCCACCTCCGGCATCACCGTCGTCAATCGCGGCCGCGGCGGCGAAGACGCGCTCGAAATGATGAAGCGGTTGCAGACCGAAGTGATCGACATGCATCCCGACATGGTGATTTGGCAGGTAGGCACCAACGCGGTGTTGCGCAACCTCGATCCCGAGGCCACCGTGCAATTGGTGCAGGACGGCGCCGCCCGTATTCAGGCCGCGGGCGCCGATCTTGTGCTGGTCGATCCGCAATATTCGCCGAAGGTCACCGAGCATCAAGACAGCGCCAGCCGAATGGTCAAGCTGCTCAACAAGGTGGCGCAGCTTCGCCATGTCGGCGTATTCCCGCGCTTCGAGGTGATGCGCCAGTGGCACGAGAATCAGGCGCTGCCGATCGACAGTTTCGTGATCGCCGACGGCCTTCACATGAACGATTGGGGCTATGCTTGTTTTGCCCAATTGCTCGGCGACGACATCATCCGCTCGGTCGGCCAGATCAAGCTCGGCGCCCGTGCGCAGGCCAAGATCGGCGAATAGCGAATAGTAAGTAGCGAGTAGATATCTCTTCTATTCGCTATTTACGCCTCTCTATTTCTCTCACGCCTTCTCCAGCGCCGCATCCAAATCCTCGATCAGATCGTCGGCATGTTCGAGGCCGGTGGAAAAGCGAATGAAGCCGTCGCTGATCCCAAGCTCAGTGCGCGCCTCCGGCTTCAGCCTTTGATGCGTTGTGGTCGCGGGATGGGTGACTAGGCTCTTGGCGTCGCCGAGATTATTGGAGATGCGGGCAAGCTTCAACGCGTTGAGGGTACGGAAGGCGGCGGCCTTGCCGCCCTTCACTTCAAAGCCAATCAGCGTCGATCCGCCCCGCATCTGCTTCTTTACGAGAACGGCCTGCGGATGGTCCTCGCGGCCGGGATAGATCAGCCGCGCGATTTTCGGATGCCGCGCCAAGGCATCCGCTATTTTGGCCGCGCTTTCGGTCTGGGCGCGAACCCTCACCGCCAGCGTCTCCAATCCCTTGAGCAGCACCCAGGCGTTGAACGGCGACAGCGAGGGTCCGGTCTGGCGCATGAAATTATGAAGATGTTCGGCGATGAAGGCCTCGGAGGAGAGGATCATGCCGCCCAGGCAACGGCCTTGGCCGTCGATATGTTTGGTCGCGGAATAGACCACGACGTCGGCGCCGAGCGAAAGCGGGCTCTGCCAGATTGGCGTGGCAAACACATTGTCCACGATCAGCCGTGCGCCGCCGGTATGCGCGATTTCGGCGATCGCCGAAATGTCGAGCACGTCGAGCGTCGGATTAGTCGGGCTTTCCAGGAAAAAGCTCTTGGTCGTCGGCCGCATCGCGCGCTGCCATTGTTCGAGATCGAGCCCATCGACCAAGGTGGAGGCAATGCCGTAGCGCGGCAGCAAATCCTCCACCACATAACGGCAGGAGCCGAACATCGCCTTTGCCGCCACGACATGGTCGCCGGCCTTGAGCGGCGCGAGGATGGCGGTGGTGACGGCGGCCATGCCGGTGGCGGTCGAGCGGCCGGCCTCTGCGCCTTCGAGTTCGATCATCCGCCGCTCGAACATCGCAATCGTCGGGTTTGAATAGCGCGAATAGATGTAGCCGGGATCTTCGCCCTTGAA
>DATGJS010000045.1:0-2283 GCA_035295025.1 Bradyrhizobium sp. | reverse complement strand
CGCCTGATCGCTGGCTTCGCTTGCCGTCAACGACATGCTTTTCGAGGTCGTCTGCATCTCCTGGGCGGCCCGGGCGAGCGTATCGAGGGAGGCGCGAACGCCGCGCTCGAACTCATCGGCGGTTTTGCCGAGAAGCAATTTCCGCTCGGCATCGGCCTGCGCCTTCAGCGCATCCTGCTCGCCGCGCAACCGTGTTGCCTCGATCATATTGTCCTTGAAGACCTTCACCGATTGGGCCATGGCGCCGACTTCATCGCCGCGCTCGAGCGCCGGAATGGCGGTTGAAGTATCGCCCGCCGCGATCTTGCGCATCGCCGCCGTCATCGCATCGATCGGGCTGACGATGGAGCGGCTGAGCAACCAGAACGCGCCGGCGACCATCAAGAGCGCAAGGCCCGCCAACATTCCCATCTGACGGACCTGCGCCCAAAAGATCGCGTGGACATCGTCGAGATAGATTCCGGAAGCGACGACCCAGTCAAAGGGTTTGAACGGGGACGCGTAGGAGATTTTCGGAACAGGAACATCGCCCCCCTGGTGAGGATAGCGATAAGACACGAAGTCTCCACCCTTGGCGGCGGCTTCAAGCTGTTTGCGGACAAAAAAGACGCCGTCGGAATCGGTCATGTCGTAGAGGTTCTTACCTTCGACCTTCGCGTTGGCGCTGGCCACCGTCACGCCTTGCTGGTTGGCGGCGAAGAAATAATCGTCCTTGCCATAGCGAAGGCTGCGGATCAGCGCCTTGCCCCGCTCCATCGCCTCCGCCTCGGAAAGCCCGGCCTGACGGGAAGCCTGCACGTTGAATTCGAGTGCCAGCCGCCCGACCGAGACGACATCCCGAAGTTTGGCTTTGCGGTCCTCCAGCAAATTATCCCACAAGGCCGACAGGCCGAGGCCGGCGACGGCGGCAATGCCGAGCACCGAAAAGCCGATCATCATCAATAATTTGTATGAAATGCGCAGATTGCCGAGCATTGAGCACCTATCGTCGAACGATAAAGGGGTGGTCAGGCCACCATCTGCGTTATGGTTAGCCAAAATTAATGAAATAGCTCCTAATGTCGATGAACATGCGCAGGATTTGAAGCGCCGGGTCGGACCACTACCGCAAACCCTCATAGACCATTAGTCCGCGCGCCAGTTTCAATTTGCGCAACGCGCGCGGAACGAGGCGCTCGGTCGGCGGATGCAGATAACGCCACGAGGTCAGGTTGAAATCCCGCAAACGGCTGTGACCGTCTTCGAACGGGGCGAGCAGGCCGGTCAGGCTGAGCGGCGCATGGGCGCGGTGATTGAACGGCAGCAGCAGTAATTCGAGATGCGCCGTGCCCTCGTTCGAGGCCGCGGTGATGCCGGCGATCGCCGGCAGCATTTCCTCCGTCACCGCCGTGATAATGTCTTCGATTTCGCGCCGTCCTTCGGAAGGAAACAGCTCGGAAAAACTGCGGTCTTTCAGGTCGCACCCGATCAAGGCGCAAAGCCGGGTGCCGGCGACGCGGAACGGGTAGCGGGCGGCGGCGTCGCAGGACAGGACGAAAATGTCGCCAAGCAGCTCACGCACCGCCGCAGGTTCGACATCGCTGCGGTCCGGTGCGCGCAATTCCCCGCGCTTTTCGTTCCAATAGGCGAAGAATTCCCGATTTGATGGATGTTTCATGTCCTAATAACGCCCTTGTGGTGAGGGGCGGATGGGACATTTCTGTCCCATTTTCGCCCACGCACATCCCTCTGTTTTGTTGTGCAGAAAGGGCATTGCAGCGTCCATGCCGAAGCCGCGTTTGTCGGCGGCTTTGCGCCGTTAACGTTAAATTAACGATGGCCTTGGCCGCGGCGGGCGGGCTGATAGGGTGCCGCCCATCAGATCACCGGCCGGTTTTCTCCAGATCCGGCCGGGCACAGGGCAGCGTCGAACGATTGGTCACTTGCGCGGGGAGGGGTGGGGACTTCGCCCCGCGCGACAAGACCAGCTTCAGATAAGGGAGGGCTTTCTCAGAGCCCTCCCTTTTTGTTTGTCAGATCATGATGCGATGAGCTCAATCCGCCCAATTCTTCTTTTGCAGAACGTCGAACCACACCGCGAGGCTGATGATCAGTCCCTTGATGATCAGTTGATAGAACGAGGAGATGCCGAGCAGACTCATGCCGTTGTTCAAGACGCCGATGATCAACGCGCCGACGATTGTGCCGCCGATCGTACCCGAGCCCCCACTGAGGCTGGTGCCGCCGATCACCACGGCGGCGATGGCGTCCAGCTCGAACATCGTGCCGAGATTGGGCGAAGCG
>DATGJS010000044.1:0-5461 GCA_035295025.1 Bradyrhizobium sp. | reverse complement strand
CGATGGCGGGCGCAAGCGCATCCTGCGCCGGCTCGGGCCTGAGGCCAATGATGCGCTCGATGAATTTCTCGAACTCGCGCTCGGTTACGAGCGCAAGGCGCCCGCCTCGCTGCAAGGCTTCCTGGCGTGGCTGCGCACCGCCGATCTCGAAGTGAAGCGCGACATGGAAATTTCGCGCAATGAGGTTCGCGTCATGACCGTGCATGGCGCCAAAGGCCTGGAAGCGCCCGTGGTGTTTTTGATCGATACCACATCTTCGCCCTCCGATACGCAACGGCTCAAGCTCATTCATTTGCCGCCCCATCAAGCAACCCCTGAGACGCCCAAAATCGTGGTTTGGGTCGGCAGGAAGGCCGAGGATCCCTCCGTGGTCGCCGCGGCCCGCCGCACGATGTTGGCCGAGACCGAGGACGAATACCGCCGCCTGCTTTATGTCGCGATGACCCGTGCGGCCGACCGCCTGATCGTCGGGGGCTGTATGCCGGGCAATATGAACACCGTGCGGAAATTCTCCTGGTACGATCTGATCCGCCAAGGCCTCGATGCTTCCGGTCTTCAATTGCAGACGGTTGAGACCTCGGGCGGCACCGTCAAACGATATGCCCGGCCGGACGGTGACGCCCCCATCACAGGTCAGCCCGCGACAACAGAGGCTGCGCCGGTCGAGCTGCCGTCTTGGCTGAGCGAGCCAGTTCCGCAAGAGAACAATACCGCCGATCTCCTGCGCCCATCGGCGGCAGCGGCGGAAGATGACGGTCGCCGCTGGCGCTCTGGCGATTCGCCGCAGGCGCGCGCGCATGCTTTGCGGCGCGGCACGCTGGTGCATCGCTTGCTGCAATCCCTGCCCGACATCGCCGCTGAATATCGGCGCGAGGCCGCGCTGAATTTTCTTCGCCGCAACGCCTCGGATTGGAGCAAGGGCGAGCGCGAAAATCTCACCGCGCGGGTGTTGGCATTGATCGACGATCGACGCTTTGCTGCCGTTTTCGGCGCAGGCAGCCGCGCCGAAGTCCCGATCGTGGGACGATTGATGCGGGAGGGACACCCGCCGGTACTGGTTTCAGGCCAGATCGACCGGCTGATAGTGACTGAAAGCGAAGTGCTGGTGGTGGATTTTAAGACCAACCAACCCCCCCCAGGCTCCGCCGCCCAGACCCCCGCCGCTTATATCCGTCAGCTCGCGCTTTATCGTGCGATGCTCGCAAGCCTTTATCCCCAACGGGTGATCCGCACCGCCCTGATTTGGACCGAAACCCCTGATTTGATGGAGATCTTAGCTCCCGCGCTGGACGCTGAACTGGGATCGGATGTCAAAGCTTGACCCGGCGACAACCCATTCATAGTTTGAATTCACGATTCAAGCGGCGATTCCCTGATCGGGCGCCGCCCCTTCCCGAACTGAACGAGGTATTAAGATGGCCGTTGGCAAGGTTTCCGATGTCGATTTCGACGCCGAAGTGCTCAAAGCGGAAGGCCCGGTCGTGGTCGATTTCTGGGCCGAATGGTGCGGCCCGTGCCGCATGATCGCGCCCGCGCTCGACGAAATTGCCGGCGCGATGGGCGGCAAGGTCAAGATCGTGAAGCTGAACGTCGATGAGAGCCCGAAGACCGCCTCGAAATACGGCGTGATGTCGATCCCGACCTTGATGATTTTCAAGGGCGGCGAGATGGCCTCGCGCCAGGTCGGCGCGGCGCCCAAGGCGAAGTTGCAACAATGGATTACGGCTGCGGTCTGATCCGCATCTTGCCGATAATTTTCGAAACGGCCGGCGAAGAGCCGGCCGTTTGCATTTGCTACATCATCGTGGCGGAGTGCCGTTGGCTGCGAGCACATGGCCGGCAAGATAGAGCGAGCCGGTAATGAGAATGCGCGGCGGCACTTCATAGGCGAGTTGGGCGATGGTTCGAAGCGCGGCCTCGACGCTAACAGCCCTTTCCACACGCATGCCAAGCGCGCGAGCGGCATCCATCAACCGGTCGGTCGGCATGGCGCCTTCGCGATCGGGAATCGTCACCGCGACAATGTGACGGGTGAGGCCGGTGAAATTGGCGAGAAAGCCGCCCGCATCCTTGCTGGCCATCATGCCGACAATCACCACCAGCGGACGCGGCACGCGCTCTTCGAGGTCGCCGAGTGATACCGCCGCCACACGGCCGCCTTCGGCATTATGGCCGCCGTCGAGCCAGATTTCACTCCCCGGCGGACCGCAATCCGAGAGCGGACCGGCACCAAGCCGCTGCATCCGCGCCGGCCATTCCGCGTGCACGACACCCGTCTCGAAGGCTTGAGGCTCGATTTTGAAAGCTTCAACGGCGCGCAACGTCGCGATGGCAAGGCCGGCATTGTCGAATTGATGGCGGCCGAAAAGCCTCGGCGCCGCCAAATCCATCAAGCCACGATCGTCCTGATAGACCAGACGCCCGCGCTCGACATTGACGTGCCATTCCTGCCCGGCAATGTGAAGCGGCGCGCGCAGCGATCTTGCTCGCGCTTCGATCACCGCCATCGCCTCATTCGCCTGCTCGGCACAAATCACCGGCACGCCGCGCTTGATGATTCCGGCCTTTTCATTCGCAATCGACGCCAGCGAATCGCCGAGGAATTCACGATGATCGATACTGACCGGCGAAATCACGCTCGCCAGCGGCGCTTCGATCACATTGGTGGCGTCCAACCTGCCGCCGAGACCCACTTCAAGCAGCACGGCGTCCGCCGGATGCCGCGCGAACAGATCGAACGCCGCGGCGGTTTCGATTTCAAAAATCGTGATCGGCTCGCCCGCATTGGCGCGTTCGCACCGCGCAAGCGCGGCGTGCAACTGCGCATCGCCGACGAGAACGCCGCCGCCGGCGCGGCCGAGCCGATAGCATTCGTTGATCCGCACCAGATAGGGCGAGGTAAAGACGTGAACGCGATAATTCGCGGCCTCCAGAATGGCGCGCAAATAAGCGACGGTAGAACCCTTGCCGTTGGTGCCGGCGACATGAATGACCGGCGGCAATTGACGGTCGGGATGATCGAGCCGATCGAGCAAGCGGCCCATGCGCCCAAGACCAAGATCGATGCGCTCCGGATGCAGAGCAGATAGCCGCGCGATCAATTCGCCAAGCGGCGAGGCCGATTTGTCCGCCGGCGCGCTCACGCCGAAGGGGCGGCCGGCGCCATCTCCGCGGCCGACGTTATCATGGCCGGCCCCGCGACCTGCGCCGCCAGTTTCGCCGTGGCCTCCAGCGCCGGCGATTTGGTGAGAAGCCGGCACAGGCGCGCCAGCGTCGGGCGCAAATCGTGCCGGTGCACGACCATATCGACCATGCCGTGATCCTTCAAATATTCGGCGCGCTGAAAACCCTCCGGCAATTTCTCGCGAATGGTTTGTTCGATGACGCGCGCGCCGGCGAATCCGATCAGCGCGCCGGGCTCGGCGATCTGAACGTCGCCCAGCATCGCATAGGACGCGGTGACGCCGCCGGTGGTGGGATTGGTCAACACGACGATATAAGGCAGCTTCGCCTCACGCAGCATCTGAATGGCAACCGTGGTGCGCGGCATCTGCATCAGCGACAGAATGCCTTCCTGCATGCGGGCGCCGCCGGAGGCCGCGAACACGATGAAGGGCGACTTCTTTTCGACCGCGAGTTCAATCCCACGCACGATCGCCTCTCCGGCCGCCATGCCAAGCGAGCCGCCCATGAAATCGAAGTCCTGCACCGCGACCACGACGGCCGCGCCTTCGAGCTTGCCATAGCCGACCTTGACGGCATCGTGGAGCCCGGTCCGGGTACGCGCATCCTTGACGCGATCGGCATATTTGCGCTCGTCGCGGAATTTCAGCGGATCGGGCGGCACCTCGGGCAGCGCGACATCGAACCACGTTTCATTGTCGAAGATCGATTTCAAGCGCGCCACCGCGCCCATCCGCATGTGATAGTTCGAGCCGGGAATGACGAATTGATTGGCCTCGACGTCCTTGTAGAACACGAGCTGCCCGGAATCGGGGCATTTGATCCACAAATTTTCCGGCGTCTCGCGGCGCAGAATACTGCGAATCTTCGGCCGGACGACGTTGGTGAGCCAATTCATTTTTCGCTCCGAATTGCCTGCTTGGTCAGAGGCATCTTCTCGCCTATATGGCGGCCCCAAGCCGCCCCGGCAAGACGCCGCGCCCCGCCCTCTCCCGCAACTTGCGCGCTATTTCGCGCCGCGAACGCCTTTCGCCAGCTCGGTTGCGAGTTCAACGACAGCCCCGACCGTCTTAGGCGTGGCCTTGCCATTCGAATCAAGGCTGCCCCGCAAGACATCCACGAGCGCCGAGCCCACCACCGCGCCATCGGCGTGATTGGCGATGGCACGCGCGGCGTCGGGGGTACGGATGCCGAAGCCGACGCAAACCGGCAATTCCGTGTGCCGCTTGATCCGGGCGACGGCTTCGCCCACCGCACTTGAATCGGCGCTGGCGCTGCCGGTGATGCCGGTGACGGAGACATAATAAACAAAGCCGGACGTGTTGGCGAGGACGGCCGGCAGGCGCTTGTCGTCGGTGGTCGGCGTGGCCAAGCGGATGAAGTTCAATCCCGCCTTCATCGCCGGCACGCATAATTCGGAATCTTCTTCCGGCGGCAAGTCGACGACGATCAAGCCATCGACCCCGGCCGATTTTGCGTCGGCGAGAAAGCGATCGACGCCATAAATATAGATCGGGTTGTAATACCCCATCAGCACCAGCGGCGTTGTGTCGTCTTGCCTGCGAAAATCGCCCACCATGGCAAGCGTCTTTTTCAAGGTCGTGCCGGCATGAAGTGCGCGCAAACCCGCCGCCTGGATCGAGGGCCCATCCGCCATCGGATCGGTGAAGGGCATGCCGATCTCGATGACATCGGCGCCGGCTTTCGGCAACGCCTTGATGATCTCAAGCGAGGTCGCGAGATCAGGATCGCCCGCCATCAGGAAGGTCACGAAGGCCGCGCGGCCTTCTTGCTTGAGTTGCGCAAAGCGCGCATCGATACGGGTGGTCACTTCTTTTTCCCCCGCAGGATATCGCCGACCTGCGGCACGTCCTTGTCGCCACGGCCGGAGAGGTTGACCACCATCAGATGATCTTGCGGCCGCTTTGGCGCGAGCTCCATGACCTTGGCGATGGCGTGCGCGGGTTCGAGCGCGGGAATGATGCCCTCTAACCGCGACAGGAGCTGGAATGCGGCCAGCGCTTCCTCGTCGGTCGCCGAGAGATATTTGACGCGGCCGGTCTCGTGCAGCCAGGCGTGCTCGGGGCCGATGCCGGGATAATCGAGGCCGGCCGAGATCGAATGCGCTTCCTCGATCTGGCCGTCGGCGTCCATCAAAAGATAGGTGCGGTTGCCGTGCAGCACGCCGGGGCGCCCGCCGGCGAGCGAGGCCGCATGGAGCTGCGTCAGCCCGTGACCGGCCGCTTCGACACCGAAGATCTCGACCGAAGGATCGTCG